>JAUNRY010000035.1:1685-13483 GCA_030539475.1 Bacteroidia bacterium
TATTCTCCCCAATGCTTAATCTCAATTTCCTCTTTCTTCATCTTGCAAAACGCTTTGATAAACGCGCTTGCCAGCCGGGCATTGGTGATGAGCGGAATGTTGAAATCGATGGCTCCGCGGCGGATTTTGTAGCCGTTGGTTAACTCCCTTTCGGTTAGATTTTTGGGGATATTGATGACCATATCGATTTTCTTTTCGGAAATCAGTTCCGTTACTTTTGGTTCGCCTTCCTCGTCCGGCCATGCAACGAACGTGCTTCTCACGCCGTTTTCTTCCAGAAATTTCTGAGTTCCGGCGGTTGCAAACAGGCTGTAGCCGTTTTCAACTAAAATCCGGCAGGCATCCAGCAACTGCACTTTCGATTTTGTACTTCCCGACGAAACCACGATGTTTTTCTCCGGAATCCGGTAACCCACCGAAAGCATCGCCGTGAGAAGCGCATCGTCGAAATTGGAGCCGATGCAGCCCACTTCGCCCGTGGAAGCCATGTCCACGCCCAGCACCGGGTCGGCTTTTTGCAATCGGGTGAAAGAGAATTGCGAGGCTTTGATGCCCACGTAATCCAAATCGAAAGCCGATTTCTCCGGTTTTTGTACTTCCATTCCCAGCATCACTTGAGTGGCAAGTTCAATAAAATTGATTTTCAGTACTTTGGAAACGAAAGGAAACGAACGCGAAGCGCGTAAGTTGCATTCAATCACCTTTATATCGTTGTCTTTCGCCAAAAATTGAATGTTGAACGGCCCTGAAATGTGCAGCTCTTTAGCAATTTCGCGCGCAATCTGCTTGATGCGGCGAACGGTTTGTACGTATATTTTCTGAGGCGGAAACTGAATGGTTGCGTCGCCGGAATGAACGCCTGCAAATTCCACGTGTTCGGAAATGGCGTAAACCACCAACTCGCCGTTTTGAGCCACAGCGTCAATCTCTATTTCCTTGGCGCCTTCGATAAATTCCGAAACCACCACCGGATGTTCTTTGGAGACTTCGGTGGCAAGCGTAAGAAAGCGTTCGAGTTCATGGGTGTTGGAACAAACGTTCATGGCCGCGCCCGAAAGCACGTAAGACGGCCGCACCAGCAACGGAAATCCCACTTCTTCCACAAACTGATGGATGTCATCGAGCGTAGTCAGCTCCTTCCAGCGTGGTTGGTCGATTCCTAAGCGGTCGAGCATCGAAGAAAATTTATGGCGGTCTTCGGCGTTATCAATGTCGGCGGCCTGCGTACCCAAGATTTTCACTCCCGATTGGTCGAGTCGCACCGCCAGGTTGTTCGGAATTTGCCCTCCGGTGGAAACAATCACGCCTTTCGGATTTTCCAGTTCGATGATGTCGCGCACGCGTTCGTAGCTCAATTCGTCGAAATACAGGCGGTCGCACATATCGTAATCGGTTGAAACCGTTTCGGGATTGTAGTTTATCATCACCGAGCGCAAACCCTCTTTGCGAATGGTATTCAGCGCGTTTACCGAGCACCAGTCGAATTCCACCGAGGAGCCGATGCGGTATGCACCCGAACCAAGTACAATGGCAGAACGATGGTCGCCCAGGTATTTTACATCGTTGGCTATTCCATTGTAAGTCAAATATAAATAATTGGTTTGCGCCGGATATTCGGCTGCCAGCGTGTCGATTTGTTTTACCACCGGCAGAATGCCACGCTTCACGCGCTCGTTGCGGACGGTGTCCTTCGGCATCGGCTTTTTGTAAATCAATTTTTCAATCTGATAATCCGAAAAACCTGTTTTCTTAGCTTCTGTAAATAGTTCAGTAGAAAGCTGTTCAACGTTCTCTAATTTCTCAATTTCTTTGGATATGTTGAAAATATGTTGAAGTTTGTAAAGAAACCAGCGGTCTATTTTTGTTAAATCGTGAATGGTGTCCACCGAATATCCTTGCTCAAATGCCTGCGCGAGGAAGAACACGCGTTTATCGGTCGGGATATTTAAATCTTTGTCCAGTTCGTTGGTAAACAGCTCTTTATTTCCCATAAACCCGTGCATTCCCTGTTGAATCATTCGCAATCCTTTTTGGAATGCTTCTTCAAACGAGCGGCCGATGGACATGATTTCGCCCACCGATTTCATCGAAGAGCCGATTTCGCGGCTCACACCGTGGAATTTTGCCAAATCCCACCGCGGAATTTTGCAGACGATGTAATCCAGCGCGGGCTCAAAGAACGCCGAAGTTTCTTTCGTTACCGAATTTTTCAGGTCGGGAAGTCCGTATCCCAGTCCGAGTTTCGCTGCCACAAACGCCAGCGGATAACCGGTAGCTTTGGATGCCAGCGCCGATGAGCGGCTCAAACGGGCATTCACTTCTATCACGCGGTAATCTTCCGAAAACGGGTCGAGAGCGTACTGCACGTTACACTCGCCCACGATGCCGATGTGGCGGATAATGCGGATAGCGAGTTCGCGCAGTTTATAATATTCGCTGTTGGTGAGCGTTTGCGATGGCGCCACCACGATGCTCTCGCCGGTGTGGATGCCCAGCGGGTCGAAATTTTCCATGTTGCAGACCGTGATGCAGTTGTCGTGCCGGTCGCGAACCACCTCGTATTCAATTTCTTTCCAGCCTTTCAGCGATTTCTCCACCAGCACCTGCGGCGAGTAGTTGAACGCTTTGGTTACGAGCGTTTTCAGTTCTTCATCGTTGTCGCAGAAACCGCTTCCCAAGCCTCCAAGCGCGTAGGCAGCACGCACAATTACCGGGTAGCCCAGCTCATTTGCCGCCCGCAAAGCGTCTTCAAGCGAAGTTACCGCTTCACTTTTGATGTATTTTACCCCGATTTCGGAAAGTTTCCGGTTGAAAATTTCCCGGTCTTCCGTATCGATAATGGCTTGCACGGGCGTGCCCAGCACACGCACGTTGTATTTTTCGAGGATTTTATTTTTGTAAAGCGCCACGCCGCAATTGAGCGCCGTTTGTCCGCCAAAAGAGAGAAAAATGCTGTCGGGGCGTTCTTTTTCGATTACTCTTTCCACAAAATCGGGCGTTACGGGCAGGAAATACACCTTATCGGCAATTCCTTCGGAAGTCTGTACCGTAGCGATGTTCGGATTAATCAGCACGGTTTCGATGCCTTCTTCCTTCAGGGCTTTCAGCGCCTGCGAGCCGGAATAGTCGAACTCGCCGGCTTCACCGATTTTGAGCGCACCGGAACCTAAGAGGAGGACTTTATGCACCAAGCCCCTCTCTAACTCTCCCCCAAGGAGAGGGAACTCGGGTGGAATAGAGTTTGTAGTATTTTCGGGGGTACCACTTATATTACTTTTTGGCAAAAATTTTGACGAGCTTAAATACTCTTGAATAACAGTATTAACATTAATCGGAGCACTTTTGCCTCCTCCTTTGGAGGAGGTTAGGAGGAGGCTGAAAACATCAAACAAAAACTCCGTATCTGTTGGTCCTGCGGCGGCTTCGGGATGGAATTGGCAGGAAAACCACGGCTTTGATTTGTGGCGGATTCCTTCGTTGGTTCCGTCGTTCATATTCACGAAAAGCGGCTCCCATTCTTCGGAAAGCGAATTGTTGTCCACCGCAAATCCGTGATTTTGAGACGTAACGAATGCCCGTTGCGTACCAACGAGTTGCACGGGCTGATTGCAGCTTCGGTGTCCGTATTTCAGTTTGTAGGTTTTGGCTCCTCCCGCCAGTGAAAGCAACTGATTTCCCATACAAATTCCGAAAATCGGCTTGTCGGTTTGCATGGCTTTCCGAATGTTATTTACCGTAGCAGCGCAATAAGCAGGGTTGCCGGGTCCGTTGGAAATGAAAAGCCCGTCGAATTCCAGCGTGTTGAAATCGTAATCCCAAGGCACACGCACAACCGTTGTATCTCGTTTCAGCAGGCAGCGGATAATGTTGTTTTTCACCCCGCAATCCACCAGTACTACTTTGTGCTTTCCGTTACCGTAGGTAATTACCTCTTTGCAGCTTACTTTTGCCACCTGATTTTCGTCATCGGGATTAACAAAGGGGATATCGGGTTCCTCCGGGAACACCAGCTTGCCGAGCATCGTTCCCTTTTCGCGCACGAGTTTGGTCAGTTCGCGGGTGTCGATGCCGTAAACGGCGGGCACTTTGTTTTCTTTGAGCCAGTCGCTGAGGCTTTTCGACGCGTTCCAGTGGCTGTATTCAAAAGAAAAATCGGAAACAATAAGGCCGCTTGCCTGTATTTTTTCCGATTCGTAAAAAGTGGAGATGCCGTTTTGAGTTTCGTCTTTCGGTACGCCGTAATTGCCGATAAGCGGGTAGGTAAGCGTGAGAATCTGGCCGAGATAGGATGGGTCGGACAAGCTTTCGACGTAGCCGGCCATTCCGGTGCTGAAAACAACTTCGCCGGCTACCGGCGCTTCGTAACCAAATGATTTTCCCTGAAATATTGTTCCGTCTTCGAGAACGAGGTGGAGAGGTTTGTTGTACATATATTAAAAGTTTGGCAAAAATACGAAATTTCCTGCATTTTATTTTTATAAAACACTTTGTTTAAAATAAATTAAGAATATTGTCAAATAGTTTACATAATTGACAGATTAGAGCCAAAAGATAAGCCGGGAAAGAATTTGTTGCGGTTGTTTAGTAAGACGGCAATGGTGGTTTGGCTGGAAATTTCAGTTGAATCCTTGACAATTACCAATTACAGGGAATTTTTTCCCCATTCCCGCTTGATTCTTAACAGGTTTATTATCAGAGATGAAAATGTTTTATTATATGTATTTTAACATTCAGAAGTGAGATTTTCCTCTCAAAAGTTTTTTGTTAATTAAAACCGACGTACTTTTGTCGTTGGAAAAATTGACTTTTAGCGAAAAGTCAATAGTAAATGAACTTGTTAAATGCGTGAAGCACAAGCAAGTTTGAGTATTAACTAAAACATTTTATATGAAATATGTGAACTTTTGCCTTGCAGCAATAATTTCGCTTCTTTCAATGTCGAGCTCAATCAAAACCAACAAAGCTTCCACAGGTTATTATCCCGGCGAGCAAATTCCAACTATTGTTCTCAGCGGATTGGAAGGCAACAAACTCGACTTAAGCGAATGCAAAGGCAAAAAAGTAGTATTAAGCTTTTGGGCGGCTTACGATGCCCAGTCAAGAGCCAGTAACGTTCAGTTGTATAATTATTTAAAAGAAAATGAACCTGACGTTGTGTTTCTGTCTGTTTCGTTTGATGAAAACAGAAACGTTTTTGAAAGAACCGCGCTCTTGGACAACATGGATTTAAACTCGCAATTCTGCGATGAGGCCGGAACCGATTCTAAAATCTACAAAGATTTTCAGTTGAGGAGTGGTTTCAAAAATTACTTAATCGACGAAAACGGAGTTATTTTGGCCATGGGCCTATCGATTGAAAAATTAAAAAACCTGATTTAAGTAATTAAATGTAATAAAAATCAGGGCATTCATATTGAACGCCCTGATTTTTTTTGTGTACACGTAAGTTCGTTTTCAGATAATGGCTACGCCGACAAACGGCCTTTCGAAGAATAAATTCAATACCACTCTCGCGTAAGCGTTATCTGTGTAAAACGTTGCCGTAATCTTAAACAGCCTACTTACTTCTTGGCCTGATTAGCTACCGCATCCATCAGTTTTTTGATTTCTTCCGGATCGCCCAGGAAATAATCTTTCACCAAGTTCATGTTATCGTCAAATTCAAAAACGTACGGCACGGCTGTGGGCAGGTTCAGGCTAACGATATTTTCGTTGGAAATACCTTTCAGGTGTTTGATAATTCCACGCAAACTGTTTCCGTGAGCGGCAACGATAACTTCGTTGTATTTTTCTTTCATTTCGGGCACAACAACATCGTTCCAGTAGGGTAAAATCCGGTCAACAGTTTCTTTCAACGATTCCGTAAGCGGTAAATCTTTCTCCTCAATCCCTTTGTAGCGGGCGTCCATAAACGGCGAACGCTCATCGTCTTTCGCCAGCGGCGTGGGGGGAACGTCGTAACTTCTGCGCCAAATGAGCACCTGCTCGTCGCCGTATTTTTGTGCCGTTTCCGATTTGTTTAATCCTTGCAGCATTCCGTAATGTTTTTCGTTCAAACGCCATGTTTTTTCAACCGGAATCCAGTCCAAATCCATTTCATCCAGTACAACGTTCAGCGTTTTTACCGCCCTTTTCAGGTACGATGTGAAGGCTTTTTCGAACTGAAAACCTTCTTTTTTCAATAATTTTCCCGCTTTGTGCGCTTCTTCTACGCCTTTTTCGGTTAAATCAACATCGGTCCATCCCGTAAACCGGTTTTCCTTGTTCCACGTGCTTTCGCCGTGACGAATTAAAACTACTCTTTTCATTGTGTATAATTTATTTAATTTACTGTTTAGCGTTTTAGAATGACAAAACTACTCAAAAAGTATGAATTTTCCGAATTTTTGTTGTCCTATTTGCAAGCAATGACTCACGCGTAAAGCGGTTGATTTTCCTGCATCTTGCGGATAGCTTTTATTTGCCCCGTCAGTAAGTAAAAAGATAGCATAGACGCTAAGAAATCGGAGATTGGCGTTGAAATCCAAACGCCGTTCAGGCCAAAAAGCGGAGGAAAAATCAATAACGAAGGCACCAAAAATATTATCTGGCGGCTCAAACTCTGGATAATGGCTTTCTTTGCCTGTCCGATACTTTGGAAAAAAGTGCTGGCTACGATCTGAAATCCCACCAGCGGAAAAGCAATCATGCTCAGCCTGATACCGTTTTCGGCAATATCCAGCAGTTGTTGGTCGGTGGTAAAAGCCGTTGCGAACAACCGGGGAAAAAACATGCCGATGATGAATCCGACACTCGTGATAACTGTGGCAACCTTAACCGCGTAGAAAAACGTATCTTTTACCCGGCCGAATTTTTTGGCTCCGTAGTTATACCCGATAATCGGCTGCGTTCCCTGATTCAATCCCACCACCACCATAATAATAAGCAAAACCATGGAGTTAAGAATGCCGTAGGCTCCCACGGCCAAATCGCCTCCGTGTTTGATCAGCGATGTATTCAGCAAAACGGCCACTCCCGACGCAGCCACCTGCATGAGAAACGGCGAAAGCCCAATGGACACAATGGCCAGCACAATATTTTTATCCAGCCGAATGTTTTCTCTTCGCAAGCGAATAAGGCTGCTGTCTTGCACAAAATGGTGCATCACAAACAGCATTCCCACAAACATGGATATAACCGTTGCCCAAGCCACGCCGGCAATGCCGAGTTTAAATACGAAAATGAATATCGGATCCAGAACAATGTTTAAAACGGCGCCTATCAGCATGGTTATCATGGCTTTTCGGGGATAACCGGATGAGCGCATCATGTTGTTGAAACTGTAACAGAGGCTGATGAAAACATTGCCCAGAAGAACTATCTGCAAATAATCGCGGGCATAGGGCAGGGTGTTTTCGGTGGCTCCAAATGCGAAGAGGATATTGTCCAGATAAACGTAAAAGAGCGTCATGATTACCGCGTTGAACACCAAGATGAGCATGAGCGAGTTGCCCAGAATTTGTTCCGCGGTGTGTTTCTTTTTTTCTCCCAAACTGATGGAAATACGGCTTGCGGCGCCCACGCCAACCAGCAATCCGAGCGACGACGCCAGCGTGGTTACCGGAAAAGTGATGGCTAAGCCCGAAATAGCATACACGCCAACGCCCTGGCCGATAAAAATTCGGTCAACGATGTTGTAAAGCGAATTTACAAGTGTGCCAATGATGGCCGGAATGGAATATTCCCACACCAGCGAGCTTATTTTCTTTGTTTCGAGATGTATTTCTTTATCTGTAATTGATGCTTGCAAAGTGAAAAATGTTTATCAAAAGCCGGGTGCATTATGTTTTAAAACCCGTGCGTTTGTTTGTTGGCCGGGAAACGAACAAAAAATAAAACCGGCGTTTTTTTAGAACTCAGAACGTTCGCCTCCTAACCTTTCCGCGTCATAACATCCAACACAATCCTGTCTGTTTCCGCCATGCCTTTTTTCCCGATGATGGCCAGGTTTCGGATAGTTTTGTCCACATCGTCGTCAACAATACCTTCTTGCGATGTGGCCACCCGGTTTTCAATTGCCATCAGCGCCGATAGCATGGCGGTAGAGGTGCTGCTGGCAATTTTCAATGCGCAGCTGGGTTTGGCCCCGTCGCAAATCATGCCGGTTATGTTGGCGATCATATTTTTTACGGCGAATGTAACTTGTGAATAATTGCCGCCCATAAGGTATGTTATCGCGCAACTCGAACCGGCCGAAGCTACCACGCAGCCGCACAACGCCGATAACCTTCCCATGTGTTGCTTGATGTAGATAACCGATAAGTTGCTGAGGATTAACGCGCGAATGAGGCTCTCTTCATTGCTTCCGGCCTCTTCGGCATACGTGAGAACCGGCAGGGTGGCAGCCACGCCTTGATTGCCGCTTCCCGAATTGCTCATTACCGGAATTAATGCGCCGTCCATGCGCGCGTCGCATGCTCCGGCAGTTGCGGAAATCATCCGGCTGTGTGGGTTTTCACCAAACAGCACTTTGCCTTTCTCGCCCGTCAGGCTTTTTGCTACGTTGTGTCCGTAATTCTCTTTTTGCGCCATTTTAGAGGCTTCGCGGTTCATTTTGGCTGCTTCGAGAATGAACCTGAGTTCGTCTATTGGAGACTCGATGGCAAACTCATACACTTTTGCGAAAGAGAGCGGAAAATCGTTTCTTTTTTCTTCCGAAGTTTTCATTTCTTTCTCCAGCAACGCTTTGCCGTTCTTCTCGATGTACGAGAATTGTGTGTGGTTGCCGTGAATAACCGCTACCGAAGATTCGGTTTCAGTAAAACATCGCGCCTCTATATAAAGTTTATCTTCAACATCGGTTTTCAGGTCAATTTTTATACGTTGTCCGTAAATGAAGAGTTTACCGCGTTCCACGTCGGCCGGTTTCAGGTCTTGAAGCACTTCAAGCCCGTATTCCGGTTTCCCAATCAGTGCGCCCAAAGCAATGGCAATTGGCAATCCAATCATTCCCGTTCCCGGAATTCCCACGCCCATGGCGTTTTTGAGGACGTTTGAGCTTAATAATACCTCCACGCGATGAGGCTCCGCTCCCAATACTTCGGTGGCTTTTGCCACGCAAAGCGATACGGAAATAGGTTCCGTGCAACCGATGGCGGGAATTATTTCGCGCTGCATCAGTCGTTTAATTTTTTTTCTTTCTTCGAAGCTTAGCATGAGAGGTTGTGGTTTGTTGGTTTTTAAGTTCACTGCAAAGTTACAAAAAATTGCACAACAAACCTCGTTTCGTATTTTAATAAACACGCTACTCTCTCAATGAGGCGATCAAAACGGGGAAACCTTTTCTTAATTGTTCATCCTGCCAATCGGTTCGTATTCCACAAACACGGTATCGGTGGAGATATAGCCTTCTTTTACCGGCTCTTCTTTCATCAAATCGGTACTGAGGTATTTTTTGTTGCTGTCGGAAAGTATGGTTACAACAACAGCGTTGGCAGGTAATTGGTTTTTCAACTTGATAGCGCCTATAACGTTGGCTCCCGATGAAATGCCCACGGCAAGCCCTAATTCGCAAGCCAGTTTTTGCGCCATGATGATGGAATCGCCGTCCGAGGCTTCAATTATTTCATCCAGTTCGTTCAGCTTTACCAAATCGGGAATAAACTCGTCCGAAATCCCCTGAATGCGGTGTGTGCCCACTTTGTATCCGGTGCTGAGGGTAGGGGATTCCTGGGGCTCAAGCGGATGAATTTTTATTAGGGGATTGACTTTTCGCAAAGCCGCTCCCACACCCATTACCGTACCGCCCGTGCCAACGCCGGCCACAAAGGCATCGGGTGTTAGTCCGCAGCTGTTCAGCTGGCAAATGATTTCTTTTCCGGTGGTGTTTTCGTGCGCTTCGGCGTTGTATCGGTTCTCAAACTGGCGGGGCAGAAACACAGCCGTATCGTTTCCGGCCATTTCGTTGCAAATTTTTATGCTTCCCAAAAAACCGCCTTCTTCTTTGCTCACCAGCATAATTTCGGCTCCCAGGCTGCGGATAATATCCATGCGTTCTTTGCTCAGCCAGTTGGGCATTACAATTTTAACGTTGTGTCCCAGGGCTTTACCTATGGCCGAAAAAGCAATTCCGGTGTTGCCGCTGGTAGCTTCCACAATGGTGTCGTCCGGTTTCACGTGTCCGTTGCAATAGGCTTTGTACATGATGTAGAGCGCCATGCGATCTTTCACGCTTCCGGTGAGGTTGTAATGTTCGCATTTTACGTAAATTTTCGACGGATTGCCCTTATACGTGTAATGGAGTTCCAGCATGGGCGTATTGCCTACCAAATGCCAGAGATGGTGAAATTTGTTTTCCAGTTTTTCAGAAATTGCAGAAGGTGTTAGTGTGGTTGTTCTCATCGTTGTGGTTAGTATTTTGTTATTTTGATACAAAAATACATTTTATTTGACGAAATCAGGCATGTTCCGTAACATTTTAACTATTTCATCCGGGCAAAAGCGTGAAAATTATTCAAATCCTTTGCTTTAAAATAAAATAATTGTATATTTGGTTTTTCCATTTAAACACTCAATTGCATGACACACAGTGAATATCTGCTTCATTATGTTTGGAAATTCCGGTTATTTGACTCAAGTAATCTGCAAACCGTTGATGGCAAAAAAATAGAAATCATCGATCCGGGAATACACAACACCGATGCCGGCCCCGATTTTTTTAACGCGAAAATAAAAATCGACGATAAGTTGTGGGCAGGAAACGTGGAAATCCATCGCTCGTCCGACGAGTGGAACAAACACAGGCATCATACCGATAAAAGTTACAATTCCGTAATTCTTCACGTGGTGGAAACGGTGAAAGGCATTGTGGTTAACGAAAAAGGGCTGCACGTTCCGCAGATGAAACTCACGGTTCCACCTAATGTAAAAGAAAATGCCGATTATCTTCTCAAAAGCAATTCTAATCTCCCTTGCAAGAATCAACTGCCTCAAGTGGAGAAGAAAATCATAAATTCATGGTTGGGTGTAATGGGGATAGAACGGCTGGAACGGAAAACCAACGATATTTTTGCGCATCTGTCGCGGTTCAATAATTCGTGGGACCAATCTTTTTACGTGTTGCTTGCCCGAAATTACGGATTCGGCCTTAATTCCGATGAGTTTGAAAGAATGGCGCTGAGCCTGCCTTTCAGCCATATACAAAAACACAGCAACAGCCTTTTTCAGGTAGAAGCATTGCTGTTCGGACAAGCCGGAATGCTGCAAGATGAATCCGTTTTAGACGATTATTACCTGCAGTTGAAAAATGAATATGATTTTTTGAGGCACAAATATCAGCTCAAGCCCGTAGATGGTTTCTTCAAAAAACTGCGCGTTCGTCCCAATGCTTTTCCGCAGGTGCGTATTGCGCAAATGGCGGCTCTGTTGCAGCAATCGGGGCGATTGTTTTCCACCATTCTCGAAAAAGAAGATTACAAGCAGTTGCGGCTTCATTTTCAGGCTGAAACATCGGGCTATTGGCAAACGCATTATTCTTTCGGGAAAGAATCGAAGAAATCCAAAAAATACCTGGGCGATTCATCGCTCGATATCATCCTCATCAACACGGTGGCGCCCATTCTCTTTGCCTACGGCAGAAAAACCGGTCAGGAAAAATATTGCGACAGGGCGTTGCACATTCTGGAATCGGTAAAAGCGGAGCGAAACGCCGTTGTTGCCGAGTTTCGCACTGCCGGAATTTCACCGTCAAACGCTTTTGACACGCAAGCACTTATTCAGTTGCGAAAAGAATATTGCGACAAACGGAAATGCTTGTACTG
>JAUNRY010000301.1 GCA_030539475.1 Bacteroidia bacterium
CATACCCTACGTAAAAAACCATCTACCCAATACCAAAATACACCCACCTCGGTAGGTAGTGTCCTAAAAAGTGTCGAAATCAGGTGAAAGTAACTCTTTCACCGCTGCGGGACCTTTTCCGCGGTGAAAAAAAATCCTCGTAGCATCATTGCTACGAGGATTTTTGAATACCGATATTTTCATCGAATCTCACTCCTGAGAAGGACCATCGTATCCCCACTTCAAGTACACACTGCCCCAGGTGAATCCGGCACCAAAAGCTGCCAATATAAGCACATCACCTTTGCGCAGTTTAGGCTCCCACTCCCACAAACAAAGAGGAATAGTGCCGGCACTGCTGTTACCGTATTTTTGAATATTAATCATCACCTTTTCGTAGTCAACACCGGTGCGCGAAACCGCCGCATCAATAATACGGATATTTGCCTGATGCGGCACAAACCAATCTATGTCCGCACCGGTCAAATTGTTTCGTTCCATAATATCTTGTGCAACCTGCGCCATGTTTGAAACAGCATATTTAAACACAACCTTTCCGTCTTGATGCACCGTGTGTTCATTATTTGCAATGGATTCTTCCGAGGCCGGATATTTACTACCTCCGGCTTTCATCTGCAACGATGTATATCCTACTCCATCAGAACGCAAAATAGCATCCATAATACCCACATCTTCAACCGTTGGTTCAATCAAAACGGCCCCCACAGCATCGCCAAAAAGCGGGCACGTAGCTCGGTCGCTGTAATTAATTACCGACGACATTTTGTCTCCGGCAATTAAAATTATTTTCTTGTACTTCCCTGTTTTTATGAAACCGTTACACACCTCAAGCCCCACAATAAATCCGGAACACGCCGCTTCCATATCAAAACAAAAAGCATTTTTAATTCCATTATTTTCGGCTACAATAGAAGCAGTTGAGGGAAAAGCATGATCAGGCGTTGTAGTAGCAAACACCACCGCATCAATATCGCTTGCACTGGTATTGGTTTTCTTCAGCAATTCTTCCACAGCTTGTGTGCCCAAAACCGATACACCCTGCCCTTCTCCTTTCAAAATTCGTCTCTCTTTGATTCCCACTCGAGTCATTATCCACTCATCAGTGGTATCAACCATTGTCGAGAGTTCTTCATTGGTAAGCACATAATCCGGAATGCCCGCGGCAATCCCTGTGATAACGGCATTAATATTTTTCATCTTCTGAGTGTTTTGTCTTGTAAAAAAACCCCGAAAGTCGAAAAGAATTTCAGGGTTTTTTATATGTTAAGAAAAAAAACTTAAACAGCTACGTTTTTTTCAATTGCTAGTTTTCCTCTGTAATATCCGCACTCGCCACAAACGGTGTGATAAATATGCCACGCACCACAATTGGAACAAATTGCCATTGTTGGAACTTTTGCATGGTCGTGCGATCTTCTTTTTCCTTGTCTTGCAGACGATTGTCTTCGTTTTGGATGTGCCATTTTTTATATCTATTTTAGCGTTTATATTTAATTATCTTCTAAATTTAATCCCTTCAGGCCTTCCCATCTTGGATCTATATTTTCTATTGCTCCTTCGTTATCTTCGTAGTCATCATCGGCAGAAGCATCCAACTCATCAGACTCATCATCGTCTTCGTCGTTTTTGTTTACAGCCCGATGTTTACGAAGCTTGGTAGACATTGTTCGGTTGCATTTACCAGGTTCGTGAACATGTTTTATCGGAATATTCAACGCCACAAACTCGTATAAAAACCAAGCAATGTTTATTTCACCGTCATCTTCAGGTATTACAATAACCTCGTCACTCTCTTCGGAATACTCGTGCCCCAATTTAACGATTAAACGGTTTTGGGTGTCAATTTCCTGATTCATTTCGTCCAAACAACGGTTACAAGGTATCTGCACAATTCCTTTTATATCGAAATCAAACTCGTACGTTGTTGCTGTTTTATGAACAGTGAGTAATACTTTCACACATCCCTTCTTGACTTCGTCGCCATCAATAGCATCGAAGAACTTCCTATCTAACTCGTACTCAAAAATATGTTTCCCTTGAGAGAGCTTCAACAACTGGATGTTATATAGACTAAACTTTGCCACTTTTTCACCTAAAAATAAAAGCGGTGCAAAGATAGTAAATTTTTCTTCACACCGCTCGTTTTAGGTTATTTATTTTCTACAAGTTCACCTTTTTGCTCTGTTTAATACCGAGTGATCCTACTCACTTTTTACATTTTGCGGCCACATTGGACACAATTTCCTGCATTTTCTCGAAATTCTCTTCGAGGCTCTGAAGAAATTTAAATTGAGCATTGGAGCGTACCAAATTATGGTTTCCGTAAGATATTTTATAATAAGTGTCACCGTCAATATAATCGGTAAGGAAACGTACCGTTTGCATATAAGTGAGCAATTTTGCGCCAAAAGCTAAGTTTT
>JAUNRY010000302.1 GCA_030539475.1 Bacteroidia bacterium
ATATTGTTGAACAATAGCCGCCGCCTTTTAGCCTTTCGCTTTTGGGTATATCGCGAAATTTTTGTTATATTTGCCGTAAATTAAACACGCAGTATTATATTGTATCACCCTGTTCGCAACATCAGCTCAACGCGGCCAACAGCCAGCAGCCAACAGCCAATTGCCAACAACCAACCGCCGTCACATTATGGGAATGTTCTTTTTTTACAACAATAGAAAACCTCGCAAATTCAATCACAAGCCTATTTTCTTCGATCCGGACAAGGAGCAAAGGAAAGAGGAAATGGAGAAAAGAATCCGCCGTATAAAAGAAGAAGTGGCGAGAGAAGAGGGCAGGGAGGTGGAAGTTTCTTCGTCCCCCTCGAAAACCGATTTCGGAACCGAATTTCTTTCGCAGACCAAATACCTGAAACGCCGCAAAGAGCGCGACCAGGACAATAAAAGGCCGTTCTTCACCAACAACATCACCATTGTGATACTGTTGATTGCTATGGTGGCCATCTTCTACTTTGTTTTTTTCAGATAATAGAAACCGCGGTATAATGTCGGACATCATTCATCTTCTACCCGATTCAATTGCAAATCAAATCGCCGCCGGAGAGGTCATTCAGCGGCCGGCCTCGGTAGTGAAGGAATTGGTGGAAAACTCGCTCGATGCCGGAGCCGGGCACATCCGCATCGTTATAAAAGATGCCGGGCGGACCCTCATTCAAGTCATCGACGACGGCAAAGGAATGAGCGCCACCGACGCGCGCATGGCCTTTGAGCGGCATGCTACATCCAAAATTAAAAATGCCGGCGACCTGTTCGCGCTGCACACCCGCGGATTCCGGGGCGAAGCGCTCGCTTCCGTGGCGGCCATAGCGCATGTGGAAGTGAAAACCCGCCGTCCCGAAGACGAAGTGGGAACCTTGCTCAAAATTGCCGGGTCGAATGTGGAAAGCCAGGAAACCATATCGTGCGCGGCAGGAACCACCATTTCCGTGAAGAATATTTTCTTCAACGTGCCGGCGCGCCGCAAATTCCTGAAATCCAACGAAACCGAACGGCGCAATATCTTTGTAGAGTTGGAGCGAATGGCGCTCGTTAATCCCGATACCGAGTTCACCCTCATCGAAAACGACGTGCAAACCCTGCACCTGCCGGCCGTGAACCTGCGCAAGCGGATTGTGCAGCTGCAAGGCAAATCCATCAATCAGCAACTCATCGAGATTGACGCGGAAACCACGCTGGCCAAAATCCGGGGATACATTTCAATCCCACGCTTTGCGCGAAAGGGCCGGGCAAACCAGTTTTTCTTCGCCAACAACCGTTACATTCGTCATCCATATTTCCACAAAGCCGTTACAACGGCCTATGCACCGCTTATTTCGGCGGCCGAAAATCCAAATTACTTCATTTATTTCGAGGTGGATCCCGATACCATAGACGTGAACATCCATCCCACCAAAACCGAAGTGAAATTCGAAAACGAAACAACCCTGTGGCAGATACTGATGGTAACCGTCAAAGAATCGCTGGGGAAATTCAACGCAATTCCCAGCATCGATTTCGATACGGCCGATGCTCCCGATATTCCCATTTTCGATCCAACCAAATCCACGTCGATGCCCAAAGTGAGCATCAATCCCCATTACAATCCTTTTCAGAAACCGCACGGCAATGATTTGGGCAAAGCCCGCCCCAACCTCGACTGGGAAAAGCTTTACAAAGGTTTTGAGAACGAGGAAAAAAGCACGCCGCCCGCCCCCGGGGCCGAAACGGGCTTTTTCCGGGCTTCTCCGTCGCCGGATAGCGATTTTTCGGCTCTTGCCTCACCGGAACATTATCAATACAAGCAAAAATATATCCTCACGTCGGTGAAATCGGGGTTGATGATTATCGATCAGCGCCGGGCGCACGTCCGCATTCTGTTCGACCGGTATTTATCGGACATCACCAACAGAAAAGGCATGTCGCAACGGGTGCTCTTTCCGGAAATGGTCGAACTTACCGCTGCCGAGGCTTCCTCGTTGTCGGAAATTCGGGAAGATATGGAAGCGTTAGGTTTCGAGTTGAGCGATTTGGGGAACAACACCGTTGCCATTCAGGGTGTCCCGGCGGAACTTCAACACGTTGATGCCGTGGCTTTGGTTCGCTCAATGATTGATAAAAACCTCGATACGGGCGGCAATGTAAAAGAGCAGGTGCACGAAAGGCTGGCTTTGTCCATGGCCAATTTCACGGCAATTCCCACCGGCAAATCGCTGTCGGAAGAAGAAATGCTGCTCATGGTCAACCAGCTGTTTGCTTGCCAACTGCCCAACCATACCCCCGACGGGAAATCGATTATAACGGTTATTTCCGACGATGAAATGGAGAAGAAATTGAGGGGATGACGGAAGTCTGATGACGGATGACCGATGACGGAT
>JAUNRY010000036.1 GCA_030539475.1 Bacteroidia bacterium
TTGTTGTTTTTAAATTATTTGATTAGTTAAATTGTTATTGGCCATAAAATTACAACAAAACATTTCATATATAAAATGATATAGGGAAAATAAATATAGAATAAATTTATATTATTAAGCCTCTTTATCAATTTTCCAACACCAAGATTTCCACTTTCCGGAAATCGATGGGATGCCCTTCGCTTTGGAGAGAAATTGTGCCTTTGCTCAGCATTTTATCGCCGTTGTTGAGTTCAATGAGTTTTGCGAACGTGGCATCTCTTTCGTCCAGTTGAGGCTGGTTGTACTGAAGAACCGTGTCGCCGTTGATGATGTGATAAATTACATCGTTTCCGCGCACTTCCACTTCGGCAGTAAGCCAGTCTTCGCCGTAGAAATTATCGGATGAGGAGTTAATGCAATGGTCGAGAATCAGTTCGTTGTTCATCACTACATTGGTTCCGGGTGTACACACGTTCATATTGGTGCGCTGCACAAGCGAATCGCTCGCCAACAGCTGAACCTCAACGGACGTGGGAAAATCCTGGTCTTTTTCCATGGATTCAGGAGTTTGCCCGTGCACCATAATTCCGGAATTTTTGTACGCCCAGCCCGGCGCTCCGGGTGTTTGTTCGCCCACAATGCGGTATTCTACCCGAAGTTTGTAGTGCGAAAATTCGTCTTTGTAAAACAGATGGCCGAAACGGTCGCGCAACGAATCGTACGCCTCGTAACGCACCTTAATCATTCCGTCTTCCACCCGAAAGGTGTTGCCGAAATTATCGCCGGCATCGTAGCCTCTGATTTTTACCGTCCAATCGTTTAAATCGGTTCCGTTGAAAAGCTGAACCCAGCCGCCTTCAACCGCGCTGCTATTTTTGTTGTTGCAGGATACCGCTAAAAGTGTCATTGCAACAACACTGAATAATAACCATACTTTTTTCATAAATTCTACTTTTTATTGTTGTTTTTTTTGAAATATTCATCGGCGAATTTCACGAACTGCCGCCAGTCGAAAAGATTCATGTCGTGCCCGCCGTCGCGGTTGTGAAAACCCAGCGGCAAGTGAATAACCTGCTCATTGTCAGGTGGCATATTGTCGGGTAAATTCGGTTTGAAATCATACAGTCCGAAAACCGGTTGCGCCGCCGCCAGGGCAAGATACTGCCCTTTGGGGTCTGCCCAGGAATCTTCCGCGGCGCTCGCCACATACACGGCGCGTGGAGCCAGCAAGGCCAGCAACATGTGTTGGTCTATGGGCAGGTTGTGCTCGTTGTTGGCATATTCGGCGTACTTGGGTATGAACCAATGCGGGAAATTTCGGGTGATGACTTCCACGGATTCGCCGAAGTTTCTTCTCGAAAGTTTTGCTCCCGAATTGCCCGATTCATTCGAAACAGCCATTGCCACCCTTTGGTCTTGCGCCCCGCACCACAGCGCGGCCTTGCCACCGCGGGAATGCCCCACGACGATTACTTTTTTGGCATCGACCGCTGTATCGGTTTCAAGATAATCGATAACCCGGCCGGCGCCCCAACCCCATGCGCCAAGGGCGCGCATTCCGTTGGGTTGTGAGATGTGTTCCGGGTAGAGTTTGGTGAGGATTTGGTTCACGTATTGGGTTTTGTGGTCGGGGGCTACGTCTTTCACATCGAAGCCGGCCATGGCGTAGCCGGAGTTTATGACTTCTTCTACCGGCCAAAATTCATTGTCGGGAGACGGATTCATGGTTTCTCCCCCACGGTGGTTGATGGTAAGAAACACCGGCGCCGGTTTTTTCACGTTGTTGGGAATATACAAATGCGCTTGTATTGTGATGATTTTTTTGTTTCGAACCACGTAAATAGCCACTTTTTTAAAAGTCGCTTTTCCCGTTAGTGCATTGTTATTTTGCTCCAGCACCTTGAATTCGATTTTATCGAAACTGTCGGGAACTTGCCCGTACACGTTATCCTCGAAAAGTTTCAGGATTTCCGGGCGGCGAATCGTGTTCCACTTTTCGGAGGAATTTATTTCCTCGCCGTTTTGAGCCCTTAGCAATTCCGGCAACACGTAGCTGCCTACTTTGCTTTCATCGGTGTTTTGAGCAAAAATGGCTGTTGTGAACGTGAATAACAGAATGTAGAGTAGATGTATTTTCATAATTTAAATGATTTGAAATAGAGATTATTGCATCAAACATATTCTATTTTACAACTTCCCCATCCTAAAATAAGAAAACTCTGCCTGCTGTTCCGGCTCGCCTATATGAATCAGTCCGGGGCGGGCAACCCTGTCCCATCGAACTAAAAAGCCGGTGTTTACCGGTTCGTGCGACACGCGTGTCCAGTTTTTTCCGTTCGTACCGGTGTAAAAAGTAAGCATGCAGCCGTCTCGAACTTCAATTTTAAGGTACATGTTTCTTTTTGCGGAAACCGTCTCAACCAATATGGTTTCCTTATTATCCCTGACGGATTTCAAGATTAACTTGCCTCCCCGGATACCGAAAACCAGCAGGTTTTTGTCGTCTCCATACATGGTGAGCCCTTTAAAACTGTTGCTTCTGTTGACGACTTGGGTTTCGTAAGCATAATCGGTGGTTTGCGGACGCAAGCAGAGGGCTGTTCCGTAGTTGTTTTCACCGATGGGATTCCCGCTCAACAAGAGTTTTCCTCTTTTAAGTTTTGCATCGATGTCTGAAAACGGATAATTCCATGTCCAATCCACTTTGAGCGATTTATCGGTAAATTCGTCGTTGAAACCCGTCCATTTTTTTTGAACGGTGCCCCCGAAAGGAGCTACCTGGTTCGTAGTTATCAGATTACCGGTTGTGAAACGAATCCAGTTATCATCGGTTATTTCTATTTCCTGCAAAGAAGGCTGCCGCCCCAAGTAGAATCCGGCACCTTTTTGATAGGCGTGGAACAGGTAAAACAATCTGTTGTCGTCGGTTTCAACCAATGTGCCGTGCCCGCCCGCCTGGAAATCGCCGTTGCCCCCCTGCAAAATAGGATTGCCGCTGTATATTTCATAAGGCCCAGCGAAGTTTTTGGAGCGGGCAACGCGCACGTCGTAATCGCTCGACGGGCCGCAACAGCCACGCGCCGAGTAGATAATGTAGTAATAATTGCCGTGCTTGAAATGCTGTTGCCCTTCCATGCCGATTCTCTCATCGTCTTTCATCAGGGAAAAAACTTCGCCTTCGAGCCTTAATCCGTCTTCGGATAATTTTGCGGCTAATAATTCTATCGGGCGGTTGTCCAATCCGTAGGCTTTCCAACTGATGTAAAGTTGTCCGTTGTCGTTAAACACGAAAGCATCGATAGATTCGGTGCCGTATTCTATGATCGGGCCGTGGTCTGTAAATTCTTTGTACGGAGAATCGACAGAGGCCACGCCTATAAACGATACGTTATCGGTTTTTCGGCGGGCTGTGTAATAACAGAAAATTTTGTTGTTGTGGTAATACAGTTCGGGAGCCCAGAAAGAGTGCGATGTCCAACCGGGTTTCTTGTTGAAAACGTGCCCTATTTGTGTCCAGTTCACCAAATCGGTTGAAGAAAACATGGGATAAAAAGGCGCCCATTCCGAGGAGGTTCCCGTAGCGTAAAAAGTGTTTCCAATCTTTATTACGGTGGGGTCGGCCATGTCGGAAGTAATGACCGGATTTTGGTAATATCCTTCGGTTTGACTAAAAATGTTGATGGATAACAGAGCGGTTACCGCGAATAGAAATATTGTTTTCATATTTTTTATTAGTTTGGCCTTGCAAAAAACATTTCGATAGCCTCAATGGAGGTATCTTTGAGAATTACTTTTTTATCTTTGTCGAGCAGATACAACGTGGGAATTGCCTTGATGTCGTACAGCCGCTCTTTGGTAATAACCATGTCTTTGTCGTAAGCGTGAGTCCAGTTGGCGGGCATTTGGTGCAGGTGGGCCAGCCATTCATCGAGGTGGGCATCGGGATAAAGGGTGAGTATGGTGAGCATGGTGCGGGTGGGCGAGTTCATGGAAAGCGCGTGGTTCAGCGCCTGCGATTTTGTGAGCGCGTCCATAACGGAAAGGCACGTGTTGCACCCGGGGTTTGAGAACATCAGGATGAGGTATTCGCTGCGGATGGAATGCAGGGTGCGCGATTCTCCCGATGGCGGCGTATAGGTAAAATCTGCCGCTGTTTGCCCGACTCTGTTTTTCAAGGCCATATCCAGGCGGAACTGATACCGTGATTTTTCCGTTTCCGGCAAATAATCGGATTGTACCAGTTGGCGCAGAATAGGAATGTAGAACTCTTCGTTGCGAAACGGGGAGTTGGCATCGTAAAAATATTTATCGAAAAGCGTGGCAAAATACTCGTACACAACGTTGTTGGTTTCGGCCTTTTTCAACGTGTAGGCAAGCGATTCATGCGCTTTTTCCTCCGGAACATACGAAAGAATATTGATGTAATCCACAAAAGCTTGTTCGGTAATTTCGGGACGACGGGTTAGCTTTTCGTCCGCAAAGTCAAACCGGTCCCAATAGTGCATCACCAGATAGGAGGCGCGGGCATCGGAGTTGGTGATTTCCGCCGGGATTTCGGGCAGCACAAACGTATCGGGAACGATAATTTGCGTTCGTATGGGCGAATCTTCTTCCGGTGCATCCGTCTGCGCCTTCTTGCTCGATGAGCAGCAGCAAACTGCCAGGGAAGCGATTAACAGGAAGAATAGTTTCAGAAAATATTGAATCATAATAAGTAAATGATAAGAATTATCGCAACGTTATTTGAGAATGGCTGCGCCGATAATGCTGCGCGATAGTGGCTTCGCCGATAAACGGAAAGTTTGTTGAATAAATTTAAACCTTTTTTTGCCTGCCGTAAA
Source organism: Bacteroidia bacterium (assembly GCA_030539475.1). GTDB lineage: Bacteria > Bacteroidota > Bacteroidia > Bacteroidales > Dysgonomonadaceae > Petrimonas. Next base: position 4,824 of record JAUNRY010000036.1, read on the forward strand.
AATACAAAATTTCTTTCTATGTTCTAACCTATTCATCGAATGAATGAAAAAATTGAGATTTTTTTGTACATTTGTCTTTCATAATTTCAGGAAAAAAATGGACAATTACATTGTTTCGGCACGAAAATACAGGCCCGTAACTTTTCGCTCGGTAGTGGGACAGGAAGCGTTGACCACCACGCTTAAAAACGCAATCGCTCGCAATAAACTCGCGCATGCCTATTTGTTTTGCGGCCCGCGCGGGGTGGGAAAAACCACTTGCGCCCGCATTTTTGCCAAGACCATTAATTGCCTGAATCTCACGCCGGAGCACGAAGCGTGCAACCGGTGCGAATCGTGTGTTGCATTTGATGAACAACGGTCTTACAACATTCACGAACTGGATGCCGCATCAAATAATTCTGTCGATGATATCCGCACGATCATCGATCAGGTGCGCATTCCGCCCCAGATTGGCAAGTACAAGGTTTACATCATCGATGAGGTTCACATGTTATCTCCTTCGGCCTTCAACTCGTTTCTGAAAACGCTGGAAGAACCGCCGGCACACGCCATTTTTATTTTGGCCACCACGGAAAAGCACAAGATAATTCCCACCATTTTATCCCGATGCCAGGTGTACGATTTCAACCGCATCAGCATTTCCGATATGGTGAACCACCTGCAATACGTGGCACAGAAAGAGAATGTGCTGGCAGAACCGGAAGCGCTCAACATCATCGCTCAAAAGGCCGACGGCGGTATGCGCGACGCGCTTTCAATCTTCGACCAAACGGTGAGTTACACGGCGGGAAATGTTACGTACAAATCGGTTATCGAAAACCTGAATGTGCTCGATTTTGAATATTATTTCAAACTCACCGATGCCATCCTTGCCGGAAGCGTGATAAACAGCTTGCTTATCCTGAACGATATTCTGATGCGCGGATTTGAAGGGCAATACATCATCAGCGGTATAATGTCGCATTTTCGCGATTTACTGGTGTGCAAAGATCCCGTAACGGCGCAACTGTTTGAAGTGGGGGCATCTATCCGCGAGCGATATGTGGCTACCGCAAAGCAGTGCAGCAACGATTTTCTGTACAACGCCATAGAAATTGCCAACGATTGCGATTTAAACTACCGGTTGAGCAAAAACAAGCGCTTGTTGCTGGAACTCACTCTCATCAAGCTTTGCCAATTATCGGAAAATCCTGCGGAGCCATCGGCGCCTGCCGAAAAAAAAAACGAACTTAAGCCCGTAACCCCTTCGGAAAAGACGCAACCGAAAGAAAAAACGGAACCCGTTCAACCTCCGAATATCGTTTCCGAACCCAAGCCGGAGATAAAACCCGCGCCTCGTGCCGAGAAGAAACCTGTTGGAAAATCTATGGACGGACTGGGCGTTTCCTTATCGTCTCTGTCGAAAGACGACAAGGAAAAACCGGCAGAAAATACACTTTCGAATGCCGAAGCCAAACAAAACAACCAGCTTTTTACGGAAGACCAGCTTCAGGCGGCTTGGCAAGATTTCGCGGAAAACCTGAAAGAAGAAAAACTGCTGAAAAACACCATGACGCTGTACAAACCCAAGATGCTGAGCAACTCGGTTTTTGAAGTGGAAGTGAATACGGAAATCAACAAGAATTACTTAGACGACCACAGCCAGGCAATTTTGTCTTATTTGCGCAAGCAATTGTTGAATGACGATATTACGATGACGATTAAAATTTCCGAGGCCATTGCCGTGAAAAAACCATTGACATCGCGAGAGATTTTTGATGACATGGTGCAGAAAAATCCTTCGTTGCAGAAATTGTCGGATGAGTTTGATTTGGAGTTGAGCTGATGAAAATAAAACCCGTTTCGCTGATTTGTTGCGTACTGCTGATTGTGTTTTCCTGCAACAGAAATAAATCGCGGCAACATGTGCCCATTCTTGAGGTTTCAACCGATACAATTGAGGCAGTTGAGAAGAAAGACACCCTAATTACGGATTCAAAACTCACTTTTGAAGAAGCTATTGACGGAACAAAAGCACCGCAACACATTATTAATCAATTGGAATTGTTTGATGTTGTGTATCTTTCCACCGACGGGAAAATTCACCAAGGCCAAATACTTTCGAACAAAAAAATAGCAGACGACATTCGGCACATGTTCAATTTTATGCTCGAAAATAATTTTGTTATCGCAAAAGCCATTCCCATTGTACGGTATAACTGGAGCGACAGCTTGTCGATGGACGACAACAACACGTATAGTTTTTGCTACCGCAACATTTCATATTCGCGCCACGCGCACGGCATGGCCATCGATATCAATCCGCGTTTCAATCCGTTGCGGTGGAAAAACGTGAACCGCCCCAATCAACCCGAAGGCGCCGTGCTTGACACAACCGTCAACGGCACGCTGCATCCCGGTCATGTGGTGGTAAAGGAATTCAGAAGAATGGGTTTTCGCTGGGGGCACACTTTCTCGAAATATTGGGATGATCATCATTTTGAGAAGAGGTGATTGGAGTTATGAGTTATAAGTTATGAGTTTGGAGTTTAGGCAGGGCAAGAGATGAATAGTTAGCAAAAAAATCGCAAATTGTAAATCGTAATTTGTAAATCAAAAATCGAAATAATCTAACCATAAGTCTGTTTACAAATACCTCATTGCCCATTCGCCAATCAGGCTGCCGACATACCGGGCATCCTTTATATTTTTTATGAGGTGATCGATTCCGTCCAGGGCAATAAAACTTTTCGGATGGCGCGCCGCCATAAATATTTCGGTAGCATGCTCAATATTAACCATTTCGTCTTGAGGCGAGTGCAGGATAAGCAGCGGTTTATTGAGTTTATTGAGCGATTTTTTTATGTTGTAGTTAGCCAAATCATCCACAAAACCTTTTCCAATTTCCACTTCGCGGCCGGCAACATCAATCAGGGCGCTTCCGTTGTAAGAAATTTCATCCATTTTATTTACAAACAATCGTTTTATGTGATCCAACGTGGATGGAGTGCCCAGTAAAGATATGGCTTTCACGGAGTCAATCCTGTCGGCGGCTACAATGGAGGCCGCGCCGCCTAAAGAATGGCCTACAAGGAGTTTAGGCGCTTCGTAGTTGTTTTCTAAAAACCGGGTAGCGCTTTCCAAATCGTCTAAGTTGGAAGTAAAATCCGTTTCGGCAAAGTTGCCTCCGCTATCGCCGAGGCCGGTAAAATCGAACCGTAAAACCGCGATTCTTTTCTCGCTGAGCGCTTCCGAAATGTATTTTACATTGATAAGGTTTTTGTTGCAGGTGAAGCAATGCGAGAAAATGGCGAATGCTTTCGGGGTAGAATTTTCGGGAAATTCAATAGCTCCGGAAAGTGTTGTTCCGCGTGAATTTTCAAATGTAACTTTTTCTCTTTTCATCGATTAATTAACGCCGGAAAAAGAGAAATGTTTTTAAATCCATTTCAAAAAATTAAATTCGAGTTGCAGGTCAATCGTTTCCCGCGTAACGATGTTTAGCGGCAAATAATTTTCCACTTTGGGGTGAATTTGCAAGATTAAAAACTCTAGGAGCGTTTTCATGGCCATATATCCTTGATAATCGGGATTTTGATCGATGAGAAAATTAATAAATCCTTCCTTTAACGATACAATATTGGGGGTGGTTAAATCCACGCACACTAATTTCACATCATTCAGGTGGTTTTCTTTCAAAAAATCGGCAACGACATTTCCCCGCGAGTTAAGCACTATAACGCCTTTTACGTTTGGATGAGAAGAGAAAAACATTTTCATTGTTTCTTCGTTCTTTTGGGCTTCGTAAACCGAAAACTGGATGTTGTGGATTTTATTCTTGAAATTTATTTCCGATAAGTAATCGTATGCGCCCTGCCGTCTTAATATGCTTGTATTCGCGCTCTGATCGCCAATTCTTATGGCTTGCAACACGCCAATATCACTCGATTCGGGTATAAGTGAGTTCAACAATTTGCACATTAAATATCCGCAAATGTATTGGTTGGAAGAATAAAACGCCAGCGGCGATGTGCCCTCAAGCATAGAATCCACAAACGTGAAAGGAATTAGCTTGTCTCGCAGTTTTTCGGTAAAATCTATTGTTTCGTCTTTGAAAGTGGGGCCGATAATTACCGCGTCGGGAGAAAGAATTAAAATCTGAGTGAAAACGTTTTGGCAAGAATAGATATTGTATTGATCGTACGTTAGGAAAGTGGTTTTAATGTTCAGGCTTTCGTGCTGATCGATTGCTTCCCGAATACCGTTGTGAATGCTTTCCCAGTATTCTCCGTGCGACGCGTGAGGCGTGGTAACAATGATTTCGTATGTTTTCTTTAGCGACAATCCCGATAAATGGATATTTGGCTTGTAACCCACCTGGTCCAGTACTTTTTCAACTGCTATCCTCGCTTTTTCCGAAACATTTCCGCGATTGTGCAAAATCCTGTCCACCGTTCCCGATGAAACGCCGGACATTTTTGCTATGTCTTTGATTCTAACTCGTTTATTCATTAGAAATGATTGAATGTATCGTAAAAAAATACAAATATAGGAAAGTTTCCTCATTTGTGTAAATGCACGACAATCTTTTTAACTTAAAAGACAGAAAAAGACGATTAAGAATAATTAACAGGCTGCTTCGTGATGAATAAGAGCAATAATACTAACTTTGTGCACGTACACATAACGGATGTTTTCTAAATTTCTTTTGGATTAAAGATTTCTTTTCCACAACAATCGATCACTCAAAAATAAACAAACATATCATGTACAAATTATTCAACATTCAAAACAAAGTAATCGTCATTACCGGCGGAACGGGCGTTTTGGGCGCATCCATGGTAGAATACCTAGCCGCTCACGGGGCAAAAGTTGCTGTGTTGGCCCGAAACAAAGAAAAAGGCGATGCATTAATCGAAAACATAAAATCAAAAGGAGGCGATGCCCTGTTTCTTCAAACCAATGTTACGGATGAGGCCGTTTTGAAACAAAATGCCAGCGATATTATCGCTAAATACGGCAAAATTGATGTGCTGATTAACGGAGCGGGCGGAAATATGCCGGGCGCAACCATCGGGCCGAAAAACACAATCTTCGATTTAAAGATGGATGATTTCCGCAACGTGGTAGATTTAAACCTGATGGGAACCGTTGTCCCCACCGTTATTTTTGCCGAATACATGGTGAAAGAAAAAAAGGGGAACATCGTCAACGTTTCATCGGCATCGGCTCTGCGGCCGCTCTCACGCGTGGCAGGTTATGGCTCGGCAAAGGCTGCAGTAACCAATTTCACCAAATACATGGCCGGCGAACTGGCAATGAAATTCGGCGAAGATTTTCGGGTAAATGCCCTTTGTCCCGGATTTTTTATCACCGAACAAAACAGAGCTTTGCTCACCAACCCCGACGGAACATTTACCGACAGAGGAAATACCATTCTTGCCCATACGCCGTTCCGCCGCTTTGGAAACCCCGAAGATTTGCTCGGCACGCTGCATTATCTGGTGAGCGACGCGTCGAAATTCGTAACCGGAACCGTGGCCATAGTGGACGGCGGGTTTGACGCGTTTAGTATTTAGAACAGAATCAAGATGTTAGAGCCAAGAACCAAGATAGATTGAAAAACAATCGAGGTTGTGAACTTCTGACTTCCAATTTCTAATTTCAAATTTCTCCATAATCATCATGCTTCAACTTAAAAAAAATTGTAAATATTCACTGATTGTCGCTTCCAGCATGGGAGTGAGAATTACGCCGGTAAACGCGCAACCGGTTCACAGCAGCAAGCTTTTCGAAATGCAGGCAACGAGTGCCGAAACAAACGTGGCAAGCATTTCATCTTACCTGGGACTTCCGGTGAAAGTGCTCACCACTTTCGTCAAAGGCAGCCCCATAGCGGCTTTTATAAAATCCGACCTGAGAGCGAGGAATATCGATTTCGAAGGGCCTGAGGTTCCCCAAGACAACCCGTGGGGATACCGCCACCAGTTCAACATTGCCGATAGCGGCTTTGGCCTGCGCGGGCCGCGGGTGCAGAACGACAGGGCGGGAGAAGTAGGGAAAACACTGAATGTAAAAGATTTCGATTTGGAACGGATTTTCGTGAAAGAAGGCGTTCAGATTGTGCATCTGTCCGGTTTGATAGCCGCCTTGTCGCCTGAAACAAGCAATTTTTGCCTTGAGCTTGCCCGATACGCCAAAAAACACGGCACACTTATCTCTTTCGATTTAAATCACAGGGCTACTTTTTGGAAAGGGCGTGAAAAAGAATTAAAGGAAGCATTTATCGAGATAGCATCCTTGTCGGATATTTTAATCGGAAACGAAGAAGATTTTCAACTTTGCCTGGGTGTGCAAGGCCCTGAAGCCGGAGGCGAAAATATTGAGGAAACCATTGATGCTTTCAAAGGAATGATTCTCAACGCCAAAAAAGCGTTTCCAAACGTTTCGGTATTTGCCAACACGCTTCGCGAGGTGGTTAGCGCCAATGAACATCTTTGGGGTGCAATTGTTTATGAAAATGAGAATTGGCACGTTGCCCCTTTGCGCAAAATAAACGTGATGGACCGCATTGGAGGAGGCGACGGTTTTGTGGGCGGCCTGCTCTACAGCATTTTGAAAGAAATGTCGCCTGAAAAATGGATTCAATTCGCTTGGGCAAGCGGTGCGCTGGCCACAACTTTCCTTACCGATTATGCGCAACCTGCAGATGAAGAGATGATTTGGAGCATCTGGAAAGGAAACGCGCGGGTGAGAAGGTAAAGCCCACCAAACCTCTCCAAAAGGGAGGCTTAAGAAAACGACTTCGACAACAAGCATATTAAATAAATTAAAATTTCACTAACCAATTCTCCCCTCTTGGGGGAGTTAGAGGGGGCTAAATATGAAACAAAAAGCAGATATAGGATTAATCGGTTTAGCCGTAATGGGCGAAAACCTTGTGCTGAATATGGAAAGCAAGGGCTACACGGTTGCCGTTTATAACCGTACGGTTGAAAAAGTAGATAATTTTGTAAACGGAAGAGGCAAAGGAAAGAATTTTATCGGCGCCCGTTCGCTCGAAGAATTGGTAGCTTCGCTTGAACGTCCGCGAAAGGTGATGATGTTGGTGAAAGCCGGAAAACCGGTGGACGATTTTATCGAAAAACTCATTCCGCTTCTGGAGCCGGGAGATATCATTATTGACGGAGGAAACAGCCATTTTCCCGATACCGTTCGCCGTACAAAATACGTAGAAAGCAAAGGCCTGCTGTATATCGGAACCGGCGTTTCCGGAGGCGAAGAAGGCGCGTTGAAAGGGCCGTCGATGATGCCGGGAGGCTCGCCCGACGCGTGGCCTCACGTGAAAAAGATATTTCAGGATGTTGCCGCCAAAGTAGACGATGGATCGCCCTGCTGCGATTGGGTTGGCGAAGACGGCGCCGGGCATTTCGTGAAAATGGTGCACAACGGAATAGAATACGGTGATATGCAGATAATTAACGAAGCCTATCACTTGATGAAAGAACTGCTTGGGATGGATGCTTTTGAGCAACACGAAGTTTTCAAAAAATGGAATACCGGACTTCTGGACTCGTATCTCATTGAAATCACAAGAGACATCCTCGCTTACAAAGACGAAGACGGCAGCCCGCTGGTAGAAAAGATTCTGGATACAGCAGGACAAAAAGGCACCGGAAAATGGACAGCCGTAACGGCTCTCGATCTGGGAATTCCGCTTACGCTCATCGGCGAATCGGTTTTTTCGCGTTGTCTTTCGGCTCAAAAAGACCTTCGGGTAAAAGCATCGAAAATTCTCAGCGGAAAAGAGCCGGCTTTCAAAGGAGACAAACAGCAGTTCATAAACGACTTGGAACAAGCAATTTACGGCGCTAAAATCATTTCCTACGCACAAGGTTACGACCTTATGATGGAGGCCGCCAAAGAATACAATTGGAACCTCAACTACGGAGGAATAGCGCTTATGTGGCGCGGCGGATGCATCATCCGGTCGGTATTTTTGGGTGATATCGAAAATGCTTTCCGAAGCAATCCCAATCTCGAAAACCTGTTGTTCGATTCGTTTTTCAAAAACGCGGTAGAGTCGGCACAGGAAAGTTGGCGCAGGGTTTGCGCCGCCGCGCTCGAAAACGGCATTCCCGTTCCGGCGCTGACATCGGCTTTGTGTTACTTCGATGGTTTCCGCAACGGCCGCTTGCCGGCTAATTTGCTGCAGGCACAACGCGACTACTTCGGAGCGCATCAATACGAAAGAACCGATAAACCCCGCGGAGAATTTTTCCATACCGATTGGACCGGCCGCGGAGGAAGTACGGCGTCATCAACGTATCAGGTGTAATATTGGGTGAAGCGATTTCCCGCTCGAACCTGTTCGCTCGTTTTGACGAGAAATCGCTTTGCATAATTTTAAGCAAATCGGAATTTGCTTGTTTCATAATATAGTATGATTTACTACCAAAACGGCTCTGCCAAACATAACTTGTCTCGCAAAGATCTGG
>JAUNRY010000037.1:0-12550 GCA_030539475.1 Bacteroidia bacterium
GGATTATGTGGTAGAAAGGCTGAACTTATATTTGATTGTAGAGAATGGATTGTTTGCTGTTCATTACGAAATCCCGCATATTTATAATCGTTGTTGTTAAAATTAGTATTTAACGAGTATCTTAGCCATTGCTTTAATTGTGCATCCAATTTTCCTCTAAATGAATAATTATTGTATTTGTCGGGATAAATTTTAAAAATTCCATCTTGTTCTAAGTATCGGCCGCTTATGTAATAATTCACTTTTTCAGTTCCACCGGTTAATGAAACATTGTGTTCGTGTTGAGGTCTTGTTTTTCTGTAAAAATAATTGTGCCAGTCGAAATTTCCGTAATAATAGTACCTATTGTCATCTCCAATAATTGTCCAAGGACGATCAGGATGTTCCGTTGTATCATTTCTCCTATCTTCTAATAATTTCAATTCGTCGCCCGAATAGAGCAGCATATCTCTGCCTTGGTAAACTCTGTAAAAATTATTTACAAGATTAACGTGATCATAACCGGTGGTAATGTAATCATCTGAAGTTGTATTTTGTGATATACCGTAGCGTCCGCCGTATGATATTTTTGCATCGCCCTGTGTGTCGGCTCCTTTTTTAGTTGTAATAAGAATTACTCCCGACGAAGCTTTGGCACCATAAATAGCCGATGCTGAGGCATCTTTTAATACAGATACAGATTCAATGTCATTTGGATTGACTTGCGTAAGACTGGTCTCCACACCATCGACAAGAATTAACGGATTGCCTCCGTTTACCGACATCACACCACGAATATTAATACTATAACCTGATGCAGGGGAACCGGTATTGAACCCAATATTGACCGAAGGATCTGCTCCCTGCAAAGCCGTAGCGGCAGAAACAACTGGACGTTCATTTAAATCACTTCCGGAAATGGTTGAAACAGCACCTGTTAAGTTTACTCTCCTTTGCACTCCATACCCCACAACCACCACTTCATCCAGCAACTCGCTGTCTTCACTCAGAACCAAGTTGGCCAGTTGTGCGCTGTTGGCAGGCAATTCCACGGTTTGGTATCCCACGTAAGAAATGGAAATGGTGGCGTTTTGCGGTACACTTTGGAGTGCGAAATTCCCGTCGTAGTCGGTAACGGTGCCTTTGGTTGCATCGCCTTTTACCACAACGGTGGCTCCAATCACGGGCTCGCCCGACGCGTCGGTAATGTTACCGGAAATGTTTCGGGTAGCGGGTTGTTGCTGCGTTGGGGCCGACGGTTGTTTTTGTGAAAGATAAATCCGTTGTTCCTTGATTTGGAAATTGTACAGACTTCCGAGAAGGTTTTCGAGCGCATTGCCAAGCGCCGTGTCCGTAACGTTAATGGATACGGTTTTGTTGATATCCACCGGCGGCTGGCTGTAAATAAACGCGTATCCTGTTTGTTGGGTAATGGCGTTCATAACGGTTTCGAGACGGACATCCCGATAATTAAGCGTAACATTTTGGGCGGAAAGAAACTGCATTCCGCTCAAAAAGATTACAACACAGAGAATTAGCTTTTTCTTCATATACATTGTCTTTATTGGTGTTTTATAACAAGACAATCTAAGGAAAAAAAAGTAGTAGTTGTTTTATTAAGTTTTTGTTACGTTTTTGAAATCCCGAAAAGTTGTGGGCAGTATTATATAATAGAATAGCTGAATAGATCGAAGTTCGCAGTTCTTGGTTTTGCGTTACTCAACCCAAACCGTAACGGTGTTGGCGTTGATGTGGAATTTAAGGGGCGACACGCGTTCAAAATCTTCCAAAATATTTTCCAACGGTACGTTTGGTGTGGACGTAAATGTGAAAGCATAGTGTAGTGCATCGGCATTTTTGATGTGGAATGTAACGTTGTACGCGCGTTCAATTGATTTAACAATGTCGGCAAAAGGGGTGTTTTTAAAAACAATGCGGTTTTCTGTCCAGGCATTATTGTTTGCTTCGGAATAAAGGCGGCTGGCGCCGGTTTTTTTGTCGAAGGCAAGCGACTGTCCTGGTTTTAGCAGCGTTTGGGAGTGTTGCAGGTCGTTTTGAAATGCAATGCTGCCTTCGTCAAGCGAAATCCTGATGCTGTCGTCTTCGGGATACGCTTTCACGTTAAAACGTGTTCCCAGCACCGTGATGCGGGCGTTTTCAAGTTGCACAGTAAACGGGCGTTTCTTCATTCCGGCAACATCAAAATAGGCTTCGCCTTGCAGTTGTACGGTGCGGTTTTTAAGTCCGAACCGGGTGGGGAATTGCAATCTTGTTTCGGAATTGACCAGAACATTGCTGCCGTCTTGAAAAACAAATTTCAGCTTTTCGCCTCGTGCCACTTCCAAAACCTGTTCGCCCGACGTTCCGAAAATATCGGCGTGGCGGTTCACGTAAACGCCAAAACCAATCAGCATAACCAGTGGCAAGAGCACGGCGGCAACGCGCCACATTGCGAGTGAACGGGATGTGTTTTTCTTCGCGCTTGTTCTTTGTAAGATAGTATCGCGCATTTCGGCTGACGGGATGGCGTGGGGTACAAGAATTTCGGCGGGGGCGCGTTCTATCTCCTGAAAATCGTTATCTATTTGTTCCGACAAAAAACGGGAGCCTTCTTCTGTGGCAAACCAACGCACAGCTTCTGCTACTTCTTCTTTAGAAGCAGCGCCGCTAAGCATTTTGTTGATTATTTCGTCGGAAACTTTTTGCATTGTTTTTGCTATTTGTATTACAAGACAATTTAAAACCGGATTAGTGTAACAAAAACGAAACACTTTAACATACTTTTTAATATCGGGCGAAGCATCACAAGCGATTTGGAATAATGTTTTTTTACCGTGTTCTCCGTAATATTTAATCTTTCGCCAATTTCCTTGTTACTCAATTCCTCTTCCATTTTCAACAAACAAACACTGCGCTTTTGTTTGGGCAATTTATGAATGGCCTCATACAGTGTTTCCTGCAATTCTCTTTCGGCTATGGTTTGCAGCAGGTTATCGGTGTCGGCAAGGGTTTCGCGCTCGTTTTCGTAATTGGAAATGATTTGGCGGCTTTCCCGTTTTATTATGTTCAAGAGGTGGTTTCGCGTCATAGAATAAATGTAACTTTTCAGGTTTGTTTCTACGGTTATGGTTTCGCGTTCTTCCCAAAGTTTGGTGAAAACATCCTGCACCACATCTTTAGCCCGCTCTTCTTCGCGCAAATACTGATACGAAATTACGTACAACACTTTGTGGTAACGTTCGTATATAACCGCAAAAGCCTTTTGGCTCGCTTGTTTAAGCTTTGCCAAAAGGACTTTATCCGGTGTATTATCGTCAATGCGCGAGAAGTTGAGCATTGTTACATATTTATATCCTTGCTTTTATGGCCATCGTTTCCGTTTCATATCCCGGTTTTTCCAGAAGCGCGAACATATTTTTTTTGTATGCCTCCACGCCGGGTTGGTTAAATGGATTAACACCAAGCAGATATCCGCTGATGCCGCAGGCTTTTTCGAAGAAATAAATAAGCTGGCCGATGTATTGCTCGTTTAATTCGGGAATTTCGATGAGGATATTCGGCACGCCGCCGTCAACGTGGGCGATGCGCGTGCCCAGTTCGGCCATTTTGTTGACTTCGTCCACGCGTTTTCCTTCGAGGAAGTTTAATCCGTCGAGGTCAGCATCATCGCGCGGAATTTTCACTTTTTCGTTGGGTTCTTTAACGGATAAAACCGTTTCGAAAATGGTGCGTTCTCCTTCCTGAATCCATTGTCCCATGGAGTGCAAATCGGTGGTGAAATCCACTGCGGCGGGGAAAATGCCGAGGTTTTCTTTTCCTTCGCTTTCGCCGTAGAGCTGTTTCCACCATTCGGCAAAAAAGTGCAGCTTGGGATTGTAATTGGCGAGAATTTCTATTTTTTTGCCTTTTTTGTACAGTTCGTTTCGGATGGCGGCATAAATGGCGGGCAAATTCACTTCAAAGGAAGCGTCGGCTCCGGTGGCTTTTTCCATGTCTTTAGCTCCCTGAAGTAGTTTGCGGATATTTATGCCGGCAACGGCAATGGGCAGCAGGCCAACGGGCGTAAGCACCGAATATCGTCCGCCGACATCGTCGGGAATGACGAAAGTTTTGTATCCTTCCGTGTTGGCCAGTGCGCGCAGTGCGCCTTTAGACGCGTCGGTAATGGCAACAATTCTTTTGCAGGCTTCTTCTTTGCCCACTTTCTCGACAAGCAAATCTTTGAGGATTCGGAAAGCGAGCGCCGGTTCCGTTGTAGTTCCCGATTTGGAAATGTTGATGATTCCGAATTTTCTTTTTTCGACGTATTCGGTGAGTTCGTGCAGGTAATCTTCGCCGATGTTGTTTCCGGCGTAAAGCACTACCGGATTTTTCCGCTCGGCCTGCAGCCAGTCGAAAGAGTTGGAAAGCGCGTCGATAACTGCTCTTGCTCCCAGGTAACTTCCGCCTATTCCCACCACTACCACCACGTCGCATCGGGTGCGAAGCACGGTGGCGGCATCTTCTATCTCCCGGATAAAGTCTTCGGTAAACGAGGAGGGGAGGTTCACCCAGCCCAGGAAATCGTTTCCGGCTCGTGAACCGTCGTGCAAAGCCTTATTGGCTGCCGTGGCATGGGCTGCCTGTTGCAGTATTTCTTTTTCAGACACGCTGCCATATACGTGATCGATGACTAACTTTATTGTATCCATTGTTTCTATAATTTTTTAGTTTTTAAAAATTCTCGATAAGTTTCTTAATCGCGTTTTGAGGCCGAAGTTTCTCGTAAAGAATCTCGTAAACGGTTTGCGCGATAGGGATATTCACCTTAAAACGGTTGTTCATTTCCTGAATGCACTTGGCGCCGTAGTAGCCTTCGGCAATCATTTCCATTTCCAGTTGCGCCGTTTTTACGGAATAGCCTTTCCCAATCATGGTTCCCAACGTTCTGTTTCTGCTGAATTGCGAATATCCGGTAACCAGCATGTCGCCTAAATAATGCTGTTCGCAGATGTTTCTGTCCATTGGAACAATTGCGTTCAGGAAATCCTGCATCTCTTTGGCGCAGTGGGTCATGAGCACCGCCTGAAAGTTGTCGCCGTATTGCAAACCGGAGCAAACTCCCGATATAATGGCGTAAATATTTTTAAGAACAGCCGCCAGTTCAATGCCCACCACATCGTCCGAAACAGACGTTTGCATGATGCGCGAGCGTATGGCTTCCGAAAGATTGGCGGCTTTGTCCGTATCTTGGCTGGCTACGGTGAGAAAGGAAAGCCGTTCGAGGGCGACTTCTTCCGCGTGGCAAGGGCCGGATATTACGCCGACGTTTTCCTGCGGAATTTTAAAATTACTCATCAGGTATTCGCTCACCACGATGTTGTCGTTGGGAATCATACCTTTCACGGCCGAAAGCACAAATTTCCCCTTAAAACTGCTGCTCATCCATATTTTTCGCATGTACTGCTTTACGTAAGGCGAAGGAATGGCGATGATAACCGTATCGGAGTCTTTGATGGCTTTTTCTATGTTTGAATAGAATGTGATTTGCGCCAGGTTGAATTTTACGTTTGTCAAATAGCTGGGATTGCGCCCCAGTTTATAAAATCCTTCAATCTGGTCGTCGCGACGGATGAACCAGTTGATGTGTTTTTCATTCATCAGTACAATTTTGGCAAGCGCCGTAGCCCATGTTCCGCCGCCAAGGATAGCGATTTTTCCGTGTGAACTCATTGTTTTTAGTTGATTTTTATTGAAGAGGTTGAAAAGCAAAGAACTGGTTTAGTTTATACTTTCCCTCTTAACGGTTGTCCGTCTTCTGTTTGCTCTGGGCTTAGTGTTGATTTTGGAGTTTTGCTCTTTATATTTTTTTATAAACTGAGAAATCTCCTTACGTCCTTCATCCGATAAGGGTTCGCTTTCTATAATAAAATCAACGCCTTTTGGTTCTTTTATAAATCCCATTATGCTAAGTTTTAAAATATTTTTCTACCAATGTTCTTGCCGCCGATGTCGCGATTATCATGCGCTGTCCCCCAATACGGCAGGCGCCTAGGTTTTTTTCGTAATGGGGTATTAATTTTGATTTAGCCGTAAAAGCTACAAATCCGTCAAAGCCCCTTTGGAAAGATGTTTTACAGGCAAAGGCTACGAGATTTCCTGCGACTCCTTCATAAACTTTATTATTCCCGATATTAAATGGGGCATTTTCCAATAAGTTTATATAAATATGGTCGTTTTCTATGGAGAAGCTGATAAGTCCTTGAATTACATCGATGTTGTGTTCAATGGTTATCTTGTAAACTTCCAGTTTGTCATTGTCTAACTCTTTTTTCCAATTGAAATTCCAACCTTTTTTCTGTGTGATATTTTTTAATTCATTTTTTTTTAAGCGCGAAACTACTGTGCGAAAACTGTCACCTGTAATCGTGTTCTGAATAGAATTTGTGATTTTATCAATCACAAAATCGAGTTCGATGTGAGCTTTATCGTTCATAAAGATACGATGTTTAAATAAAAACAAAGATAAAACAGATAGTTACTTGCTGTCTCAAAATCGTAAATCTAAAATCGTTACGCTTTGCCTATCCATATTTTAACTTCGTCGGGGGTAGGATTGTTCAACCCCATCTTGAATTTCTTGTTCAATCCGCAAATTTCCTGATGCAGTTTATTGGGATTTGCGTCTGCCAGCATTTTCACTTCCGTGTATCCCGCTTTTTGAATCACGGGAACCCATTCTTCCGGAATACCTATTTCGATGTATTTTGCCGTTGAATCTTTTTTGGCCTTTTTCTCGGGACGCATTTGCGGAAAAAGCAGCACTTCCTGAATGGCGGTTTGCCCGGTGAGCAGCATCGTGAGCCGGTCCATGCCGATGCCCATCCCCGATGTGGGCGGCATGCCGTATTCCAGCGCGCGCAGGAAATCCTGGTCGATAAACATGGCTTCATCATCGCCTTTTTCCGACAAGCGGAGCTGTTCTTCGAAACGTTCGCGCTGGTCAATCGGGTCGTTCAGTTCCGAGTAGGCGTTGCAAAGCTCTTTTCCGTTCACCATCAACTCAAAACGTTCGGTGAGTTCGGGATTGTCGCGGTGGCGTTTGCAAAGCGGCGACATTTCGATGGGATAATCAATGATGAACGTGGGCTGAACGTATTGTCCTTCGCACTTTTCGCCGAAAATTTCATCAATCAGTTTGCCTTTGCCCATGGTTTCATCCGCTTCAACGTTTAGTTTCCTGCATACATCGCGCAGTTGCGCTTCGTCCATTCCGGTGATATCGATTCCCGTATGTTCCTTGATGGCGTCAATCATCGTGATGCGTTTGTAAGGCGCTTTGAAGTCTATTTCGTTGCCGCCTACTTTCACTTTGGTGGTTCCCAGCACCTTGGTGGCGATGTATTCCAGCATCTGCTCGGTAAATTCCATCATCCATTTGTAGTCTTTGTAGGCCACGTAAATTTCCATCACGGTAAATTCGGGATTGTGCGTGCGGTCCATGCCTTCGTTGCGGAAGTCGCGCGAAAACTCATACACCCCTTCAAACCCGCCCACAATGAGGCGTTTCAGGTACAACTCGTTGGCAATTCGTAAATACAAATCGATATCCAGCGCGTTGTGGTGCGTGATGAACGGACGTGCCGCGGCTCCGCCGGGAATGGGCTGAAGCACAGGTGTATCTACTTCTAAGTAGCCGAACTTGTTGATAAATTCGCGCATGGCGTTGAAGATGTGCGTGCGTTTGATGAAGATATCTTTTACGTCGTCGTTCACCACCAAATCCACATAACGACGGCGATAACGGAGTTCGGGATCGGTAAATTTATCGTATTCAACGCCGTCTTTCATTTTTACCACGGGAAGTGGTTTCAACGATTTGGCAAGCACGGTAAGCGATTCGGCATGAACGGAGATTTCTCCCATCTGCGTGCGGAAAACAAAACCGGTTATGCCTATGAAATCGCCAATATCGAGCAGTTTTTTGAAAACCGTATTGTAAAGTTCCTTGTCTTCGCCGGGGCAAATATCGTCGCGGGTGATGTAAACCTGAATTCTTCCTTTCGAGTCCTGCAGCTCCATAAACGATGCTTTGCCCATAATGCGGCGGCTCATGATGCGTCCCGCGATGCTTACGGGGCGTTTTTCTTCATCGTTAAATTCGTCTTTTATATCGGTTGAGTAGGCGGTAACTTCGTAAAGGGCGGCGGGGTAGGGTTCAATTCCTATGTTTCTTAATTCGTCTAAACTTTGTCTGCGGATAATTTCCTGTTCACTAAGTTCTAAATGATGCATTTTGATTAAATTGTTTCGGTGTTGAAAAACTTACGCAAAAGTACAAAATTTATTTGATATCGATGCCGATTTTTCCAACTACTCTCGCGCACAGGGCTATTTCAAACCTCACCACAAGACTCAAACCGCATGTATGGTAGAATTATTCTAAATAACAACAATTGTGCAAATAAATACGGAAAATTTTCTTTAATTGCCGATAATTTATGTATTTTTGTAACCAGTTAGTTCATTGCGTGTTAGTCTGAAAGGCGATTAATTGTTGCAGCATGATTTTAGAAGAAAAAATCAATTATAAATAGAATTTTGCTATTATTATGCCCAAGTTAACATCTTTTAGTTTGAAAATGAAATAAAGGAGAGCTTTTAAAAAAACGCCGTCATGGAATTAAGCAAAGTGAGCCGGCTGATAACCGGAAAAATCGTGTATGAGTCGGCGCCACAGCCGCAGCTGGAATATGCTTTCTCGTCGGATTTGATGAGCGACGTATTGCGCTTCAACATGGAAAAAACAATTCTTATCACGGGTTTGGCCACCGTTCAGGCATTACGAACGGCTGAAATGTCGAACATAGAATGCATTATTTTCGCCCGCGATAAAAAAGTTACCGAAAACATGGTGGAACTTGCCGTTGAAAACAATATATCGCTCATTACCACTCCGCTTACGCTCTTCGAAGTTTCCGGCCGGTTATACGGCAACGGAATAAAACCGATTTTTTGATATGCAATTCGAGTACGATATACAGGGAGGAGATTTCAGCTCGGCCGGAAAAGCAAGTTCCGATATAAAAAAGGTGCTAAAGCAACTCAATATCGATCCGCAAGTTATCCGAAGAATTGCCATTGCCCTGTACGAAGCCGAAGTGAATGTGGTGGCGCACGCTTACAAAGGTGTGATGAAAGTGGATTTGGACGCTCAAAAAATAAAGATATTGCTGGAAGACGAAGGCCCCGGCATCGAAAACATAGAAAGAGCCATGCAGGAAGGTTTCTCAACCGCGTCGGACGAAGTACGCCAGATGGGATTCGGCGCCGGAATGGGCTTGCCCAACATCAAACGGAATACCGATGAAATGCTCCTAACTTCCGTGCCCGGCGAAGGAACAAGATTGGAATTATTGGTGAGATTTTGAAATAAATATCAGGTTACAGACTTTGCGGTAACGGGCTTGCACCGCCTGACATCTGTCAGCGCAGCGGTTTAAAGTCTAAAATCTACAAAAAAAATGAAAGACCGAAATTACACACACGCCATTCAAATCGATACAGCCAAATGCATCGGTTGCTCGCATTGCATGCAGGTTTGCCCCACGCAAGCCATCCGCATCATTGAAGGGCATGCCGGTATTATGCCTGAGCGATGTGTGGATTGCGGCGAATGTTACCGCGTTTGTCCGGTGAAAGCCATTTTTGTGGAAGACGACGAATTTTCGCCCGCAAATTCCCCGGCTTATCGCGTAGCGTTGGTCCCGTCGGTTTTTATCGGGCAGTTTCCTTCGGAACACACGGCTTCCGAAATTCTGGATGCCGTGAAGCAAATTGGGTTCGACGAGGTTTTCGAAGTGGAACAGGCTGTGGATTTCACGAAAAAAATTTACGACACCATTGCCGATGAGGCAGATTATTCACAACGCCCCATCATCGGTTCGTTTTGCCCGGCCATTGTGCGGCTCATACAAGTTCATTACCATTCGCTCACCGACCAGATTCTGCAAATAAAAGCTCCGCTCGATATCGCCGCGCTCTACCTGCGTAAATCCAAAGCCAAAGAAAATATCAATCCCCAAAATATTCAAATTTACTACATCACCCCTTGCGCGGCAAAAATTGTAGCTGCCAAAGCGCCCGTTGGCGAAAAGGTTTCGCCTATTTACGGCGCCATAAATATGAAAGAGGTGTTCAACTTGGTTTCCAAAACACTTATCGAGAAAAAAGAATCCAAGCTCTCCAAGCAGTTTGCCAACATGAGCCCCGATTCCGTGAAGTGGTCGATTTCGGGAACCGAAAAACAGTATTTCCGCGGGCGAAGCCTGGCTATCGACGGCATGGAAAACGTGGTGGAATTTTTAGACCGGTTGGAATCGGGAAGAATTAGCGGTGTGGATTTTCTGGAAATGCGCGCCTGCGACCAAGGCTGTGCCGGCGGGATTCTCTGCCCCGGAAATCGGTTCCTTACGGTTGAACGGCTGGAACAACGCGAAAAGAAACTTGCCATGCTGGCAGAAACCCAACAATCTGTAAGGAACGATTTGATGGATTATGCCGATGAAATGCAACAAACGTTCAAAGTTGATACGGTTTATCCGCGCGACGGATTGCTGCTCGACGAAGATTTGGAAATAGCGCTCCAAAAGATGGAACGTATAAAAAAACTCAACTCGTATCTTCCCGGTTTCGATTGTGGCGCTTGCGGCGCGCCCACTTGCCGCAGCCTGGCGGAAGATATTGTGAAGGAAAAAGCAACCATTTCGCACTGCGTTTTCGTGCAGCGCGTAATGGAAAAGAATTATAACCTGAGTCCCGATCAGGCTTTCCACACCATCGAAAAGATATGGGGAAAAGATCGGCTCAACAAATATCAGCAACCGAATGGAAAAACCGAATCTTAAAAAACTGACAGAAGACCTGCACTTCGAATGCCTTGCCGGCAAAACGTTGCTGGACAGAATCCCGCAATCGGCTTACGTTTCCGACCTGTTGAGCGACGTGATGGGAAAAGCCCAAGCCGATATGATTTGGGTAACTTCGCAAGTGCATAAAAATATTGTAGCGGTGGCTTCGCTCAAAGAGTTGAGCGCGATAGTCATCGTCAACGAACGCCCGGTAGAGAAAGAATTGCTGGAGCAAGCCGAAAACGAAGAAGTGGTAATATTATCGTCCAACTTACCGGCATTTGAAACAGTGGGAAAATTGTATAATTGCTTAGACGTCAGATGTTAGACCGCGTCGCTGTCAGATTTTAGACGTTAAACAGTCTGATGTCTGATATCTGTTGTCCGTTATCTCAATAAAATGAAAAATTTCAAGGCAGATCTTCACATCCACACTTGTCTTTCGCCCTGCGGCGATTTGGACATGAGCCCGCGGAATATTGTGCGAACGGCCATTGAAAAAGGATTGGACATAATCGCGATAACCGACCACAACTCCACGCGCAACGTGAAAACGTGTGTGGAAATCGGAGAAAAACACGGACTTTTCGTGATTCCCGGCTGCGAAGTAAACACGCAGGAAGAGGTGCATTGCCTGTGCTACTTTCCCGATTTGGAAACGCTGAACGAGTTTCAGCGCTACTTAGACGAAAAAATGCCTGACATTAAAAACGACGTGGAGCTTTTCGGCTATCAGGTGGCGGTGGACGAGAACGATGTGATTGTTTACGAAGAAGAACGGTCGCTTTACACGGGCATTCAGGACGATATTGAAGGTGTGCAGCAAAAAGTGCATTCGCTGGGCGGGATTTTTGTTCCGGCGCATATCGACCGGATGAAAAACGGAGTTTACGGACAGTTGGGCTTCATCCCTTTCGACTTGCAGTACGACGCGTTGGAAATCTCAAGAAGAATACTTCCCGAAGATTTTTTGAGAGAGCATCCCGAAATTGCGTCGAAGAAAATACTGAGAAGCTCCGACGCTCATTTTCTGAATCACATTGCAAGCGTGCATACCGATTTTTATATGGGAGGGTTGAACTGGGAAAACTTTAAATCCCAAATCGTAAATTGCAATGGTTGACTTAGCAATGCACATGATGGACATCGTCCAAAACTCCATTCGGGCAAACGCGACGAGAATTGAAATCGATTTTCTGGAAGACAGCCGGAAAGCCACGTTAGCGTTTTCGGTAAAAGACAACGGTTCGGGAATGGCGCCGGAAACGGTGGAGAAACTCGAAGACCCGTTTTTTACCACCCGCACCACCCGGAGGGTAGGGTTGGGCGTCCCGTTTCTGAAAATGTCGAGCGAGCAAACCGGCGGTTCGTTGAAGATACAATCGGAGTTGGGAGTGGGAACAACCATCGAGGCAGTTTACAAAACCAACAACCCCGATTGCCTTCCTTTGGGCGATTTAGCCGGGTACATGGTTTTGTTGCTGGTAGCCAATCCCGAAATTCATTTCAGCTTTCGCTACCGGATAGACGGCAGCGAATTTTTACTCGATACCCAAGAGTTGGCACAACAGGGAATTACCGAGCTGTCGAACAACGAAATGGCATCGGCCTTGAAAGAATACATAAATGAAAACTTGAAAGAAATATATGCGAACCGAAAAACAGCGAGTTACTTATGTTGA
>JAUNRY010000037.1:12560-13114 GCA_030539475.1 Bacteroidia bacterium
TAACAGATAACAGACATCAGACATCAGACGGTGCACACGCCATCTCTACAAAGTCTGACATCTGTTGTCTGATATCTTATCAAATTGTAAATCGTAAATTAATTTAAAACTATTATGGCAGGAATTAAAACATTGGCCGACCTGAAACGCAAACAGGACGAAGTGAAAACTCAGATAGGCCTGAGAGACAAAGCCGAAAATCCCGAGTCGCAAGTGCAGGTGAAAGTGGCAATGGCCACGTGCGGCATTGCATCGGGAGCGAAAAATGTGATGGAATTTTTTGTGCAGGAGTTAACCAAGCGAGGCATCGGAGCGGTGGTAACGCAAACCGGCTGCATGGGCTATTGCTTTGCCGAACCCACCGTTGAAATCACCATTCCCGGGAAAGACCCGATGGTTTTCGGCTATGTGGATAAACAAAAAGCGGACGAAATCATCGAACGCTACATCAAGCAAGGCGAACTGGTGGACGGCATTATACCGCAGAATTACAACACGATTAACCAAAACTAAAGTTGATAGTATGCTTGGCATGATAATAATGCTTCGCGATA
>JAUNRY010000038.1 GCA_030539475.1 Bacteroidia bacterium
GTACTTATGGCTGTTAAGTGCCGCCTTTCAGGCGAGTTAGGCAAACAAACGGATACTCATACTAAGTGATTCTTATTGTAGGCCGGCAATTAGCGAGCAAACCTCCCTTTACAAGGCTTAAACAGCATAAAAAGGGTTGCACCCAATTTTTACATCAACGTTCATTTCAAGAGAAAACTACAAACAAAACCCATAATTTCACAGTTTTTACCACGAATAATTTCATTAAAAAGAAAACATTTTGTAATTTTGTAACCCAATTAAAAAGATGGTATTTAGGACACATTTAACAAATAAAAAACTCAAAAAATTATGATTAAAGTAGGTATCAACGGATTCGGACGTATCGGACGTTTGGTTTTCCGCGCAGCTCAAGACAGAAATGACATTCAGGTTGTAGGTATCAACGACTTGCTCGATGTGAATTACATCGCTTACATGTTGAAATACGACACCATTCACGGACAATTCAAAGGAACCATTGATGTGAAAGACGGACAACTGGTAGTGAACGGAAATACAATCCGCGTATCTTCAGAAAAAAATCCGGCAGACTTGAAATGGGATGCAGTTGAAGCAGAATATGTGGTTGAGTCAACCGGCTTATTCTTGTCGAAAGACAAAGCTCAAGGCCACATTGATGCGGGAGCAAAATACGTGGTTATGTCGGCTCCTTCGAAAGACGATACACGCATGTATGTTTGCGGGGTAAACGAAAACACCTACACCAAAGGCGAACAATTTGTATCGAACGCTTCGTGTACAACCAACTGTTTGGCGCCCATCACTAAAGTTCTGAACGACAAATTCGGAATTCTGGAAGGCCTCATGACTACCGTTCACTCTACAACAGCCACTCAAAAAACAGTTGACGGCCCATCGGCAAAAGACTGGAGAGGCGGCCGTGCGGCATCGGGCAACATCATCCCGTCTTCTACAGGAGCTGCAAAAGCAGTGGGTAAAGTTATTCCCGAGTTGAACGGAAAACTTACCGGCATGTCTATGCGCGTTCCCACGCTGAACGTTTCTGTGGTTGACTTAACCGTACGCTTGGCAAAAGAAACTTCTTACGAAGAAATCTGCAAAGCGATGAAAGAAGCATCGGAAGGCGAATTGAAAGGTATTCTCGGATATACTAACGAAGACGTGGTTTCATCAGACTTCATCGGCGATGCACGTACTTCTATCTTCGACGAAAAAGCAGGTATCCAACTCAGCCCGACTTTCGTGAAAGTTATCAGCTGGTACGACAACGAGTGGGGTTATTCAAACAAAGTTCTCGACCTGATCGCTCACATGGCAAAAGTAAACGGATAATCCGTTTTTAACAGCATATTCTAAAAAAACGCCTCCCTTTTCCGGAAGGCGTTTTTTTACTTTATTAACCAAGGCAGGAAGAAATCTATACTGTCCACAGTCCACAAGTTTTCGGGATAATCTCGCATTTCACAAAAAAGAAAAAGACCGAACGAAAAAATCGCCCGATCTTTTTATCTTTCTTCCCGGTATATATTAAGCCGGATGGATTGCTTCTGTAGGACAAACTTCAGCACAGGTACCACAGTCGGTGCACACATCGGGATCAATCACGTAGATATCTCCTTCGGAAATAGCGTCAACAGGGCATTCGTCTATGCAAGTTCCACAAGCAATACAATCTTCATTAATTACGTAAGCCATAATAAATAATTTGTTAGTTAATGTACTGTGATAATTTTTTCATAAATTTCGCACAAAGATACACAGTTTTTTAAGAATACAAAAGTATGTTTTGATTTAAAAAATATTTTTTTCGGCAACAAAAACAAAAACACATCGTACATATCTGATTATATCCGCTTTAATACAACCAAAGAACAATAATTTTTACAATTTATAAATAACGAACCGATGGTAACGGATTATTTTTTATTACACGTGTATAATAACCTTGTTCCAAAAACGTTTAAGTTGTAATGAAGAGGTTTATTGTTTTATTTATCGCTTTCGCGGCGTTATCGATACAGGTTTTCAGCCAACGCCAAAAGTTGCAGAACCAGCCGTATGCCGACCAGCGGATTTTTCATCTGGGCTTTATGCTGGGTATGCATACGCAGGATCTGATACTGACGCATTCGGGGCACGTGAGCGAAAACGGTGAAGTATGGTTTTCCGAAATCCCCTCCTACTCGCCCGGTTTCAGCGTGGGAATTATTGCTGATTTGTACCTGAACAAGTACATGAATTTACGCGCTGTACCCACCTTGCACCTCGGCAGCAAAGATTTTATTTTCAGGGAACAAACATCGGGCGAAGAGTTTAACACCACGCTAAAAAACAATTACATGACTATGCCGTTGCAATTGAAATTCACCGCCGGCAGAATAAATAATTACCGTCCGTATCTTCTGGCAGGCGCTTACGGAAGCGTCGAATTGGCCCCGCGAAAAAACCGGCCGCTTTTGCTGAAACCGTACGATTACGGAATTGAAATAGGATTCGGATGCGATTTTTATTTGCCTTACTTTAAACTGTGCCCCGAATTGAAATTTTGTTTCGGGCTGGCCGATATCCTCGAAAAAAACCGTTCCGATCTCACGGACATGGAATTGATGAAATATCCGCTTTCGCTCTCCGGCGCCACGCAGCGAATGATTGTGTTGAGTTTTAATTTTGAGTAATCGGGTTACGGGTTGCGAGTTAAGTCGCCAAATGTCCTTCTCCCTTTCACATAATAATTCCACAAAATACTCCGGCGAAACTTTGCAGGAATGCGGCCAACAACTCTTTTCGACAAATTTTCACGGCGATTGCGCCTGAAATCGGGCCACATCTTCATGAAGTCCCGGTGCGCCTCTACCACCGCTTTCGCATTATCGAGCTTTCCTTTCATCAACAAATGCGTGCATGCTAACGCATCTAAAATCAACCGGACGGTAAAAACTAAAACAATGCTTCTCCGGCGCGAATTTTTGTACAACATGAGTAGATTGTTTCGGAAATTAAGGTAGGTTTTTCGCGGATTCTCTTTGGTTAACGACGCGGCTCCCACGTGATAAACCACCGATTGCGGCACGCATTCCACCCGTTTTCCCCGGGCGTTCAACCGCCAGCAAAGATCAATTTCTTCCATGTGAGCGAAAAAACGCGCGTCTAAGCCTCCGGCTTCAAAATAATCTTGGCGGCGGATGCACAAACACGCTCCCGAAGCCCAAAAAACGGGAACAACCGTGTTGTACTGCCCAACGTCCTGCTCCACGTTTTCCAAAATTCGTCCCCGGCAGAACGGATAGCCAAACCGGTCGATAAAACCGCCGCAGGCGCCGGCGTACTCGAAATGTGTTTTGCGTGTTTGCGCTAAAATTTTGGGCTGAACGGCAGAAACTTCGGGGTGGGTGTCCAGGTAATCAACCAATGTGGTGAGCCAGTTCTCGGTGGTTTCCACATCGGAGTTGAGCAAAACCACATATTCCGAATCCACCTGCTGCAACGCCCGGTTGTATCCTTCGGCGAAGCCGTAATTTTTATCGAGCGAAATAACGGGGACGTGCGGAAAATGGGTTGTCAGAAAAAGCAGGGAGTCGTCCGACGAATCGTTGTCGGCAACCACTACTTCGGCTTCCTGGCTCAGCGTGTGCCGCAACACCGTTGGAAGAAATTGTTCCAGTAATTTACGCCCGTTCCAGTTCAATATGACTACCGATGCTTTCATTCTTTTGGTTGTTTCTTGCGCGACCACTTGTTGTGCGACCACAAATAATATGCCGGTTCATTCAAAATGGTTTCTTCCAGTTTCCGGGTGTATTTTTCCATGATTGAATGCTGCTCTTCGTTGCTTCCGTCAACAGAAATTACCGAAAAATTGCCCACGTAATGCCCTCGTTTCACCTTTTTTATATCGAGATAAGCCACTGAGAACCCCATTTGCTGCGCAATGCGTTCCATTCCGGTTAGCACCTGTGTATCCTGATTCAGGAACGTTGTCCAGAAAATATCGCGGCTGTTTGCCGGCGGGCGTTGGTCGGAAAGAAATCCGATTACCATGGTTATATTGTTGTTTCTGTTGTGAATAATGGTGCGGTAAACCTTTTTCATCTCGATGGGTTTGGCTGAAAATCGGGAACGAATCCTTAGAAACAATTCATCAAAAGCTTTCGATTTTAACGTTTTGTACACGTGCCCCCGCTCCACTCCGGGCAATAAATGCAAGCCGATAGACGGCACCCATTCCCAGTTTCCGTAATGTCCGAGGCTCAACAAACAACTGTTTCCGTCTTTGGTGAGGCGGTTTATTACTTCGGGATTTTTAAAAACCATGCGCTTTCGGATCTCTTTATCCGATATGCGCAGCATTTTGATGGTCTCCACTCCGTAATCGCACAAATGGCGATAAAACTTTTTTTCAATTCGGGTTATTTCGGCTTCTTTTTTATTCGGAAACGAATTGACAAGATTTTTCCTCACCACATTTCTTCGGTATCCAACCACATAATAAACAATAACATACAAAAAATCAGCGATTAAATAAAGTACGCCAAAAGGAAGCATGGCTATGAGATTAACCGCGCCGTAAAGCAGGTAAAATGCTATTCCTTTTTTGTTTTCCCCGGCCATTGTTTCGTGCATTAGTCCATGAAATCGGCCTGCATAGCCATTTCTTCTTCGTTGTAGCCGCCTATTCTCACTTCGGATATTTTATTGATAAGCAACGGATTATACTCGGCGCATAACTTCACGTAATTTTCGGTGAATCCGTGCATCATGTTACCGTGCCGCGTATGCTCGAACAAAACTTTTCTGACGGTTCCTTTTTGCGATTCATAAAAATCGAGCAGTTTCCGGTCGGAAATATCGTGCAAGGCTTTGCTGCGGACATGTTTTACGCGCGGATCAACCGCATGGCTTATTTCCAGCGCCTGCGTGCCCGAACGTTCGGAATAGGTGAATACGTGAAGTTGGGAAAAATTGAGCGATTCGATAAATTCGCGGCTCTCTTCGAAATACTCATCCAGCTCGCCCCGAAGCCCCACAATTACATCCACGCCAATAAAAGCGTGCGGCATAACCGATTTTATCTTCTCCATTTTGTGGCGAAACAAGGCGGTGTCGTATTTTCGCTTCATCAGTTTAAGCACGGCATCGCTCCCGGCTTGCAGCGGCGTGTGAAAATGCGGGGCGAAACGTTTTGAATTTGCCACAAAATCTATTATTTCATCCGACAGCAAATTGGGTTCGATGGACGAGATGCGGAAACGTTCTATGCCGTCCACATTGTCAAGCGCTTTTATCAGATCAAAGAAAGTTTCTCCCGTGGTATGTCCGAAATCGCCGATATTCACCCCCGTGAGCACAATTTCTTTTCCGCCTTGCAACACCACATCTTCGGCCTGTTTCACCAAACCGGCAATGGAGCCGTTGCGGCTTCTGCCTCTGGCAAAAGGAATGGTGCAGAATGAACAGAAATAATCGCAGCCATCCTGTACTTTCAGGAAGTAACGGGTGCGATCGTCGGCAGAACAAGACGGCACAAACGTTCTTATCCGGTGCGTTTTCGATGTAATCACTTCTCCTTTATCCTTTTTCTTCAAATCGTCCAGGTACTGAATCACATCCAGTTTTTGTTCCGATCCCAACACCAAATCCACGCCTTCTATTGACGCCACCTCCTCGGGTTTAAGCTGCGCATAGCATCCGGTAACCACCACGAAAGCATCGGGATGGCTTTGAATCATTTTGCGGATGGCCTGCCGGCCTTTTTTGTCCGCCAGCTCGGTTACGGAACACGTGTTAATAACGCACACATCGGCTTTTTGTCCTTTTCGGGTGCGCATTATTCCGGCATTTCGCAATTGCTTGCCTATGGCCGAAGTTTCGGCAAAATTAAGTTTACAGCCTAATGTATAATATGCAGCGGTTTTATTTTCAAAAACAGTTTGATCGATCATTATATATGTTGTCCAGCCTACTTAGATAACCAAATGGCCTTTTTATTTGAATTGTAAATTTGAAGAATGCAAAAATACAAAAATTGCGTCAATTTATCGGTAGCATTTCTTTGTCAATCTGCAAATTCGTATTATTTTTGCACAAAAGATTAAATTTTGTGCAAAAACAATGATACAGCAAAACTTTATAAAAATCTACGAAGAAAGTTTTAAAAAGAACTGGGACTTACCGGCGCTTACAAATTATAAAGATCGCGAAACCCTTTCTTATGGGCAATTATCCGAAAATATTGCCCGCCTGCATATTTTATTCGGGGAATTGGGAATAGAGCAAGGAGATAAAATTGCGCTGGTTGGGAAAAATCACACGGCGTGGTCGGGTGTTTTTCTTGCCACCATCACGTACGGCGCAATTATCGTTCCCATTTTGCACGAATTTAATCCGGAAAGCATGGAGCACATCATCGC
Organism: Bacteroidia bacterium; assembly: GCA_030539475.1. Lineage (GTDB taxonomy): Bacteria > Bacteroidota > Bacteroidia > Bacteroidales > Dysgonomonadaceae > Petrimonas. Next base: position 6,393 of record JAUNRY010000038.1, read on the forward strand.
TCACAGCGAGTCGAAATGTGTTTTTATCAACGATACCATTTGGGAAAATCTCAACAAACCGAAAATCGACATTCCCGTTTTCGCGCTTCCGTCGTTTAATCTGCTGCAAAGCGAAAACGAGGATACAAAAGAGATTGTAAATCGCCTCGATACGCTTTTCGCGGAAAAATACCCCGCCGGATTCGGCCAGGATGATATTGTTTATGCCGATGTGGACAACAGCGAGGTTATTTGCCTCAATTATACATCGGGAACCACCGGATTCAGCAAGGGCGTGATGCTCACCGCCAATAATTTCGCGGGCAATATCACCTACGCGCACACGTTGAATTTGCTTTTCACGGGAGAAAGAGATTTGGCGTTTCTTCCCATGGCACACGCTTATGGCTGCGCTTTCGACTTTCTTTATGCGCTTTCCACCGGAGTCCACGTTACGCTGCTCGATGTTATTCCTTCGCCGCAAAACCTGGTAAAAGCGTTTCAGGAAATCAAGCCCCACATTATCATCACAGTCCCGCTCATTTTCGAAAAAATATACAAGAAAAAAATACTGCCGGTTATTGAAAAACCCATCATGAGGGCGCTGCTCAATATTCCGGGCGTAAGCGGTCTGATTTACAGGAAAATGAGAAAATCGTTAACGGAGTCGCTGGGTGGAAATTTCAGGGAAGTTATCATTGGCGGCGCCGCGCTGGGGAAAGATGTGGAAGCGTTTTTCCACAAGATAAAGTTTCCGTTTACCGTGGGATACGGCATGACGGAATGCGCGCCGCTTATTTCGTACGATCACCATTACGACTTTGTTCCCACTTCGTGCGGCTCGGTGTTGAAAGGTATAATGGAAGCGCGCATAGATTCGGCAGATCCTGAAAACATTCCGGGAGAGATCCAGGTTCGCGGCGAGAACGTAATGAAAGGATACTACAAAAACCCCGAAGCAACCAAAGCCGCATTCACCCAAGACGGCTGGCTGAAAACGGGCGATTCGGGCGTGATGAAAGGCAGAAGGCTTTTCATTAAAGGCCGCATAAAAACGATGATCCTCGGCGCGAGCGGACAAAACATCTATCCGGAAGAAATTGAATCGAAATTAAACAATCTTCCATACGTAGCTGAAAGCTTGGTAATTGAAAGGGAAAACAAGCTGGTAGCATTGGTGTATCCCGATTTCGCGGCGATGGAAACGGGCGGTATAGACAAAAACGCGTTATCGCGTATCATGAACGACAACAAAGGCCTTCTAAATAAACAAGTTGCCAATTACGAAAGGATAAGCGCGATAGAGATTATTGAAAACGAATTCGAAAAAACACCGAAGAAAAGCATCAAACGGTTTTTATACGTGTAGCAGCGGATGTAAAAAAACCTCCGGCTACCGAAAGCACAAAGAACCCTAACAGTTTCTAAAAAGCCCTAAAAGTTTAAAATTTCAGGGCTTTTCTTGTCTCATTTTCCTATCTTTATGGTTATTAATTAATCGAACTCAAAAAATATTTTACAATGAAAAAAACAATTTTAATTTTAGCAATCGTAAGCTTGCTCGTCTTAACAGCTTGTAATCAGCAAACTACAAATCAATCCACAGAAGAAGCGCCAACCACAAGCGCGCCGGTAGAGTTCAGGGATTTCGGCCCGGAACCGTTTGTTCTCGACATTGAGGCTTACACCCTTCAAAACGAAAAATACCGCCAATCTATCTGGACAGGAACGTACATGCAAATGACCGTAATGAATATTTTGCCCGGCGAAGATATCGGACTTGAAATGCACCCCGATATCGATCAGTTTATTCGTGTGGAAGCAGGAAGCGGCATTGTAAGAATGGGCGACTCGGAAGATAACCTGAATTTTGAAAAACGGGTGGAAGACGATTTCGCTGTATTCGTTCCCGCCGGAAAATGGCACAACCTGGTCAATGATTCGGATAAACCGCTGAAAATCTATTCGATATACGCTCCCGTAGAGCATCCTCACGGCACGGTTCACGCCACTCAGGAAGAAGGATTTGAGGCACACGATCATTAATTCAAAACAATCACCCGGAGATAACATTATTTAACTATACTTTTTCTCAAAAATATGTTGTATAACATAAAAACGATATAACTTTGCGCGATTTTTAAAAAAGACAAGTTATTTATCGTTTAAAGTTATTCAAAAATGAAAAAAGTATTTTTATTCGTAGCCTTGGCGGCTACCATCGGATTTTCTTCTTGCACAAACAAACAGGCTCAAATTGAAAAAGCAAGGCAAGACAGCCTGAAAGAGGTTGCCAGATTAGACAGTATTGCTAAAGTTCAGGCCGATAGCCTTGCAGCCGTTGCAGCAGCTGCTGCTGCCGCTGCAGCCGACACATTGGCACAAGTTGTTGAAGTGAATTAAGAAGATTGTCCGACAATATTCGCAAAAGCCATTCCGCACAGGATGGCTTTTTTTATTTGCAGTTTTCCCAAAACAGGTTATCTTTGCATGTGCTTCTTAAAACAATAAATTCAGAAGAATATGAAAAAAATAATTTTTGCAGTTTCACTAATTCTCTTCACATTGGCTTCGTGTGTATCGAAAGATAAAAAGTATTTTGAGAAAGAACTCACTTTTCCCCAAGACATAACACCTGAGCAGAAAGTAAAATTCTCGGCTTACCTCACGCCTACCGAACGGCAATACGAGTGGCAGCAACTGGAACTCACGGCTTTTATTCACTTTGGCATGAATACCTTTACCGGGCGTGAATGGGGCGATGGCAAAGAAGATCCGCAACTCTTCAATCCAACCGATTTCAACGCCGAGCAGTGGGTTACATCGCTTCAGGACGCAGGATTTAAAATGCTTATTATCACTGCAAAACATCACGACGGGTTCTGCCTTTGGCCCACGGAAACCACCAATCACTCCGTTAAAGCATCGCCGTGGAGAGAAGGGAGCGGCGATGTGGTTCGCGAAGTGAAAAACGCTTGCGACAAGCACGGAATGAAATTCGGTGTTTACCTCTCGCCTTGGGACAGAAATGCAGAAAGCTACGGCGATTCGCCCCGATACAACGCCATGTTTGTTGACCAGTTGAAAGAATTGCTCACCAATTACGGCGAAGTGCACGAAGTTTGGTTTGACGGCGCCAACGCCGAAGGCCCAAACGGGAGACGGCAGGAATACGATTGGGCGCGGTTTTACCACGTGATAGACAGCCTTCAGCCCAAGGCCGTGAAGGCAATCATGGGTAACGACGTGCGCTGGGTGGGCAACGAAAGTGGCCTGGGGCGCGAAACCGAATGGAGCGTTACACCGTTGAATCCCGACATAAACGAAGCCATAAAGGCAGAAAACAAGCGACTGGATATCAATCCTATGGCGAAAGACTTAGGAAGCCGCGACCTCATTGCGCAAGCAAAAACGCTGTATTGGTATCCCTCGGAAGTGGATGTTTCCATACGGCCGGGATGGTTTTATCATCCGGAACAGGATCATCAGGTGAAAACGTTGCAGCAATTGGTCGATATATATTATCAATCGGTGGGAATGAACTCGGTCCTCTTGCTGAATATTCCTCCCGATAAACGCGGTTTGCTGCACGAAGTGGACGTAGCCCGACTGAAAGAATTTGGCGAGTATATCAGAAACACGTTCGATACCAACAAACTTACCAACGGAAAAGCAGCATGGACAGCGCAAAACGGCGATTCTAAAGAATTCTCAACAACCGGCGATACCATCAACACCATTATGCTGCAGGAAGACATTAGAAAAGGACAGCGCGTGGAAGTTTTTAAGGTGGAAGGGCTCATCAACAACGAATGGTTGAAACTGGCGGAAGGAACAACCATCGGGTACAAGCGACTGCTTAAGTTTGACGATTGCGCGCCCGCCAAAATTCGAGTTACGGTATTGGAAACGCGGGAAAAAGCCAATATCAGCAACGTGGGCGCTTATCGTGCGCTGCCGGTTACTGAGGCTTCCGAAGACGTAACGCTGAGCGACATTTCGAAAGAGAAATGGAAAGCAACAAGCAACAACCCGCTCGTTGTGAATTTAGGCGAAACAGTGTCCGTGAAAGGATTTACCTATAAACCCGTCAACAACAGAGAATCGGTTTTCAATTACGCTTTCAGCGTGAGTAACGACGGAGATTCGTGGACAGAATTGAAAAAAGGCGAATTCAGCAACATCAAAAACAATCCCATACCGCAAATCATCAGGTTCGACAATGCCGTAAACGCCGGGTACATCCGCTTCGAAACCGTAACCGGCGCCGACGGCGGAAAACCAAGCGTAACCATCGACCAGATCGGAATTCTAAACAAGTGAAAATGAAAAAAACATTGTTGCTCCTGCTCATTTTCGTTTCCGCATCGGCTTTTTCGCAAAAAATAGACGATGTTTTCAAAAGCATGCCCAACCACATTGTTCCCGGGCTAACGGACGGAAACAGAACCATGTTTTTGGTAGATACAGGCCAAACAGCCATTCCATATCCGCTTGGTGAAATCCAAAAACTGGCTTACTCCCCCGATTTTTTGAAAATAAGGACTTCTGAAATAGGCTTCACACAAATAAAACTGCTGCCGTTGGTGAATAACACACAAATAATTTGTGTTATCAAGACCGTGTGCGGAAATGCGTGCGACAGCCATATAAATTTCTATTCCACCGAGTGGGTAGAATTAAATGCGGACACCCTGCTGCCCTATATTTCGGCAGAATCTTTCTTCGATTCATCGAAAAAAAATTCCGATAATTATAAATTTGCCGTATCTTTGCCGGATATTTATCCCATTTCAGCGGAATTTGAAAACGGCTCAAACAGTTTAACGTTCAAGCTCGATTTGGAAAAATACCTTTCCGCCGAGCAACGCGCGGAGATAGAGCCATTTATAAAAACTGAAACAATAACGCTTAACTGGGACAAAACTTCTTTTAAGTAATCTGAGCACCCGTAGTTCAATGGATAGAATATCGGATTCCGGTTCCGACGATGTGGGTTCGATTCCCGCCGGGTGTACTTTTTATAATAATAAAACCACTGAGTATCAGTGGTTTTTATTTTCAAGGGCGCCAAAGGGGATCATCCCGAAAACTTGTGGACTTGCGTAGATTTGCGCTGAAAGCGTATCAGCCAATAGCGTAGGGCAACGCCCTGCGTAACCGATACCCCGTCCCGCTAAAGCGCTTGGGTAGATATCGCCCAATTAACCATTATTAACCATCTGCCGTGCAACATTTTCTCCAATTTCTCATCTTACAAATACACGTTTATTAAATTGACAACAACATGAGAAAAGCAAAAATTTTATTATTATTAATGGCAGCATTGCTGTTAGGATGTGCCTCCGATAATCTGGATCTTGAAGAGGAAGCTCCCAATCAGGTATTGATGTTGAAAGTGGATTATGAAACCAACACTTTTGAAGGAGGAACGGAATTTAAGTTTCCGACACAAACCACCAGTTTCACCATAGAAAACGAATATGTTCCGCCCGGCGACTTCGGAAGTGTAAAGCTGATATACAAAGAATTAGGCGAATCGCTGTTTTTCGGAACCATCCATTGGATGGGAACGGGAGAAATGACCTTTCCCGAGAAACTGGAACCCGCGCACTCGTTTAAACACGTGGATACTTATGACCTTCGTTATCCAAGCGGTTATGAAGATGTGTTTAATCCGGATAATCGTGAACTGGATTACAAAAAAGCATGGTTGTCCGTTCAAGGTTTAGTAAAAGCGCGTGAATATTTAGCCGCCAATCCCAATCAAAAAGCCAAGATGTTCCTTTACACTCCCAGCGTGGGCGCAGGAAACCCAAAAGATTGGTATTGGGTAATTTATATGAAGAAATGATGCGGGAAAAGATGTAAGCACCGTTTTTTCATTTTATAAAAGCTGCCCTCATTAAATCCAGCTCTGCTTTTGGTATTTTGTATATAAGTAATTCGATTTCAGCTCAACCCCAAAAGTTGTGGACGGTGTGTATAAAGAAGAATATCTTAATAGATTTCTCCCTGCGGTCGAAATGACCGTTTCTTGAAAAAGATACCGGAGAAAGAGGGCGGCGGCTAAGCCGCCGCCCTCTTTCGCTCTCTCTATGCACAGGCTCGTCACTTCAACCGCAGGGAGAAGTCTCCATAAACTGTCAATAACGCCATCGCTAATCTTTACAAGCAAAAAATCAACAAACGTATAGTTGAATCCACCTGTTTTCGGGTTGTCCCTCGATTTCAGCTCCACTCATAAAAAAAGATTGTCTATAAATGTCTGAAAAACATTCAATAGACAATCAATCAGTTTTTTAATGCTGATATTCAGCGTATAAAGAAAATAGTGGACCTGGAGGGATTCGAACCCTCGTCCAAACGAGGAATTAATTCGCTTTCTACATGCTTAGTTTCATTTTTGTTTTCGAGAAAGAGCGCGACTGAAACCACCAAACTCAATCCTTATCTTTTTAGTTTCGGAAAGGAGCCAAAGCCTCTCCCATCCTATCTCCGATTTACCTGCACCACCGTATCGGCACGCTTCGAAGCCACAGCTTCCGGGTGATGTCTTGTCCCGACACCTGTGTCGGAATTAAGCGATTAACCTACTGTACTTCGGTTACGCAGCAAGAGCGTAATTGTTATTATTGCCAGTTATAGCTTTGAAGATTTACATTAAAGTGCTAATCCACAACGCACTGCATGCTTACAAACCACTTCTGCCCGCTGTCAAAACCGGTCAAGCCCA
>JAUNRY010000039.1 GCA_030539475.1 Bacteroidia bacterium
CGGCGGGAACATAAACTCCGGCCAGGTGTCCGATGTGAACCGGCCCGTTGGCATACGGCAGAGCCGAGGTGATGAGTGTGCGTTTAAATTGTTTTGACATATTTGGGGTTGTATTTCGAAAAACGTACAGACGCCATGCATCGCGTCTGTACAAAAATAGAGATGCAAAGATACAAATTTTTGGGTGAAGCGAATTGCCTATGGGACATTTTCAATTTCAATTCGTTTATTCGGAAGAATTATTTTTTCAGCCGGCATTTGTTATTTTTACATCTTTTTGGTCAATCACATTAAAAATCTTAAAAACTACAACAAAACGCTTCTCTTTTTTACTTTTCACGTTTTAAATTGTACTTTTGATATAAATTCAAAATCCATGTCCGACAGCATTGTAATTATACCCACGTACAACGAAAAAGAGAACATAGAAAATATCATCCGGACTGTGTTGGCTTTACCCAAGCAATTCGATATTCTTGTTATCGACGACGGCTCGCCCGACGGAACCGCAGCCATAGTTCATGGGCTAATGGGAACCGAATTTACAAACCGGCTTTTTATTGAGGAAAGAAAAGGAAAACTGGGTTTGGGAACGGCGTATATCCACGGTTTTAAATGGGCGTTGGAACGGTCTTACGAATATGTTTTTGAAATGGATGCCGATTTTTCACACAATCCCGATGATTTGCTGAGGCTTTATACTGCTTGTGCCGACGAAAATTACGATATGTCCATCGGTTCCCGGTACTGCATGGGAGTGAATGTGGTAAACTGGCCCATGAGCCGTATCCTGATGTCGTACTTCGCCTCCAAATACGTTCAGGCAATTACCGGTATCGATATTAAAGATACCACCGCCGGATTTGTTTGCTACAAACGAAAAGTGTTGGAAACCATCGATTTGGATAAGATAAAATTCAAAGGATACGCCTTTCAGATTGAAATGAAATACACCGCTCACGTGCTGGGATTTAAGATAAAAGAAGTATCGGTTATTTTCGTGAACCGTCAATTGGGGACCTCCAAAATGAACACCACCATTTTCGGCGAAGCTTTTTTTGGTGTTATGAATCTTCGATGGAGAAAAATCACCGATAAAATAAAACCCAAACAATCATGAAACTCATCCACAAAGCAACCCTGATAAACGAAGGCCGTTCTTTCACGGGCTCGGTACTGATAGAGGGTGAAAGAATCTCGAAAATTTTCGAAAACGATGTTCCCGAAAATATCCTGCAACGTTGCAGCGAGGTAACAGATGCACGGGGTTTATACCTCATTCCGGGCGTTATTGACGACCAGGTGCATTTCCGCGACCCGGGACTCACCCACAAAGGCGATATAGCTACCGAAAGCCGGGCAGCCGTGGCCGGAGGCGTAACTTCGTATATGGAAATGCCCAATACAAATCCGCAAACGGTAACCATTGCAGCGCTGGATGATAAATTTGAACTTGCGTCGCAAAAATCCGTTGCTAATTATTCATTTTATCTGGGGGCAACCAACGATAATTTCAAAGAACTGCTCAAGGTGGACAAAAAAAACGTTTGCGGCGTAAAGGTTTTTATGGGCGCGTCCACCGGAAATATGCTGGTGGACAACGCCAAAACGTTGCAACAAATTTTTGCCGAAGTAGATTTGTTGATTGCCACACATTGCGAGAAAGAAGACATAATCCGCGAGAATGCAGAAGTTTATAAAAAGCAATTTGGTGAAGATATTCCCATAAAATACCATCCGCTGATTCGCAGTGCGGAGGCTTGCTACCAATCATCGGCACAAGCGGTTGAACTGGCCGATAAATACGGATCGCGCCTACATGTGCTGCATCTTTCCACCGCTCGCGAAATGAGTTTATTTGATAATTTTCCGTTGAAAGACAAAAAAATTACTTCGGAGGTTTGCGTACATCACCTTTGGTTTACCGATGAAGACTACGCTCGGCTGGGAGCGCGCATAAAATGGAATCCGGCCGTGAAAACCCGTTCAGACAGAGATGCCTTGCGCGAAGCGTTGAAATCGGGGAAAATGGATATTATTGCTACCGACCACGCGCCGCATTTACCGCACGAGAAAGAAGGGGGCTGCCTGAAAGCCGCTTCGGGCGGGCCGCTGGTACAGCACTCGTTGCAGGCGATGTTGGAATTATCGTTACAAGGCATTTATTCGAAAGAATTTGTAATTGAAAAAATGTGTCATGCACCGGCAGCATTGTTTCGGATAAAAAACAGGGGATATATCCGAGAAGGATATTTCGCCGATTTAGTTCTGGTAAATCCTGCCAAACCCTACACGGTTGGCAAGAACAACCTGCTGTACAAATGCGGTTGGTCGCCTTTCGAAGGCGAAACTTTCAGCCACACCGTCGAAAAAACATTTGTGAACGGGGATTTAGTTTTTGACGGCGGTAAAATTATCGATACAACTTTTGGGAAAGCATTAACTTTTGAGCGTTAAATACTTGGCTGTGAAATTTTGTAAAACCTGCAAGATTGTAACAGTTTAGTAATAATATTTTCATACCTTTGCGCGAAATCAAGATAAAGTAGCTGTGAGATTTTTATTTACCGTACAAGGCGAGGGTAGGGGACATTTTACGCAATCACTTTCGTTGGCCTCTATTTTAAGAAAGCACGGGCACGAGGTTGTGGCTGTGTTGGTTGGCAAAGACGATTCGCGCCAAATCCCCAAGTTTTATCTCGATAAAATAAAAGCGCCCGTTTTCGATTTCAGAAGCCCCAATTTCACGGCATTGTACAAGCAAAAACGTCCGAGTATTGCCTTAAGCATCATCAGTAATTTTTCACAGCCGTTTATCTTTCGCAAAAGCATCCTTTTTGTAAAAAGTAAAATCGAAGAATATCGCCCCGATGTAGTTGTGAATTTCTACGAAATGATTACCGGGATGACTTTCAGCACCTACAAACTGGACGAGAAACTCGGAGTCCGATTGATCAGCATTGCCCACCAATATGTGCTTTTAAATCCCAAATACAAAACCACCAGCGAGCAGGATATTAAATATTATTTCCTGCGCATGCTCACCAAAGTAACCTGTCAGCGTTCGTGGAAAATTCTCGCGCTATCGTTTCGTGATATGGAGGGATGTGCCGAGAAAAATATTGTTGTTGCGCCGCCGTTGTTGCGCAAGGAGGTTTTCGAAAATAAACCGGAAAAAGGCGATTACATACACGGTTACATGCTGAATACCGGATATTACGAAGAAATACTGGAATGGCATACCAAAAATCCGCTTATCCCCTTGCGTTTTTTCTGGGACAAAAAAGATGCCGACGATGTTACCGTAATTGATGATAACCTTATCCTTTATCGGCTCAACGATGAACTTTTCCTGAAAAGCATGGCAGGCAGCATGGCATATTCCACCACATCGGGTTTCGAATCGATATGCGAAGCATTGTATTACAAAAAACCTATCCTGATGATTCCGGTGCACATTGAGCAGGAATTCAACGCTTACGATGCCAGCCTGTCGGGGGCCGGGATAAGCAGTGCGAAGTTTAAACTGAATAAGTTGCTGAATTTTATACCGCAGTATCGTCCCGACGAAAATTTCCAAAGTTGGGTGCACCGGGCGGAGGAAATTTTTATCGGCGAAATTTGCGGCAAGAACTAATAACCAATTTCGCGATTTTTTAGCGATGCCGGCCGGCACATACATTCGAAAACTTTATTATCTTTGTTTCATCAACATAAAAAACTGTCATTATGAAAGTCATTGCCCACATCAATATCGATACAGCCGAAGGCCGCGAAATAGTGGAATGGCTGCGCCGGTTCCCGGAGGATGTTGTGTTTGAAGACAACACCTTGAACGAGCCGGAAACGCTTTACGAAACAGAACAAAAAGTAAAATCTATTCCAACGCATCTGAATGACAATCTCCCCGATGATTTTAAACGTGGTATCACAAAAGAAGAACTTCTGGTTGGAGTAAGAGCCGGAATTAAAGAAATGTTTGAACGAAAACTTGGTAAATGAAGGTTTTGTTTTTACCGGAAGTAATGAACTACTTCCTTGAATTAGCCGATGCTCTGTACGAAAAAGAATATTTCGGATTTGAGGATACGGCCGTTGAGTATGCCGAAGAACTTTTCGATGAAATAAATCAGAACCTGCCTTCTAAATTGAAGAAAAATGCGCCACGTTATTTCGATAGATACGGGAAAGATATGTGGTACGCTGTTTTCAGAAGAAACAAAAACACATCATGGTATGTTTTTTTCAATATCTACCGGCATGCCGGCGAAACTGTTTATTTTGTTCGTTATATTGGAAATAACCATACTGTTGCCCGGCTCATAAAGTAAAGAAAATTCTGAAGTCATTCTTCAGATTATCAATCCCTGTATCTGCGGTTGGCCGGATTCAGACAGGAAAAAAAGAGACGTAGCGCGCTACGTCTCTACGTCAAAGTTGTTCTCCTTTGAGCCACAAGCGAGACTTGAACTCGCGACCGTCGCGTTACGAATGCGATACTCTACCAACTGAGCTATTGTGGCTTGTTTCGGGTTGCAAAATTATAAAAAATAACCGAAAGCAAAACAATTTATGGTTATTTTGTTGCACGTATGTTCGCTAAAACTGACTTAAATCCAGCTCCCAGAACAAATTTTTATCGAACACATACAACTTGTTGTTGGCCATAAACATAGTGGGCGATGCCTGAAATTTCATCATCGGGCTGCCTGAAAAATCACAGAGAATAAATTCTTTTTCGTCGTTGGTCAGAAGTTTATAGTAGCCGTTATCGAGTGTTTTTTCAAAAATGTCGTTCTTGTCATACGTTATCAACGTTTCTAAACTGTCAGTCAGGGAAATTACCCGCTTTTCGGATGTCATCATCCAATTTTGGTTGGGATAAGCCGCGGTTATATCCATGAAAGCAGAATCGCTCCGGCGGACATAAACTCCGGACTCTACGAAAGCGTCCAGTTGTTCGCCCTTTTCTAACCCGATAATTTTTTCCGTCTGCAAACTGCCATCGCTCAATGAATAGGTGGCAATTTTGTTTTCGAAAACCAGAAAAAGCAAATCGTTTATAACCTGAAAGTTCCGGATGAACTCTTTCTTTTCGGGAATCACATTCAGGTATCGTTGGTTTCCGTTGTTCAGGTTGAAAGCGGCGAAATAAGGATCGCCAATCATCGAGAAACCGCCGTTGTAGAAAGCGTAACCGCGATTAATCATATACACCGTTGAATCCATCAGAAAAAGCGACGATTTGGAGGTTATTTTCGTGGACAGCGGAACGCTCCAGAGAATTTCGCCCGACGAACCCACTTTCGAAATTTTATCGCGCGAGGCGTAAATTACATTGTTTTCGTTATCAATCAGCATGTTGGAATTCATTTCCGTTACTTCATCGGGAGCGGTTTGATAAACGCCGCCACCGAACAGCACGTCCGTTAAAATACCAATAACGTTTACGGCAATCATTTGTCCCACTTTCTTTTGGTTGGTGCTGGCCTTGTATTCCCAGCTTTTTCCGTGCGGCAGGTTCAGCGCCTGAATTCCGTTTACGGCCACCAGCAGTACGGAATCGGAGAGCATGTAGGCGTCGTCCCATCCGCGCGTGCGGTCGATGGTTGTTTTCCAAAGCGTATTGCCGGTTGCCATATCCACGGCCGATAAGTTGTTCGACATGCTTTGCACCGGATATCCCACGCCGATATTCAACCGCGGGTCGATAAAATAAAAATCGGTGCGGTTTTCCCAAAGCGTGCTTCCGGTTTCGGTATCGAGCAGGAAGTTCTTTTTCTTTTCAGACAAAAACAGGTATTGGCCTTGAAGTTTGGTTTCTGAATTGTTGTAATTTACTTTTCGCTGCCACTTTATGGATTTGTCGTTCAAGTCAATCATGGCCAAATAGCCGTTGTTTCTGAACGAAGTTCCCCTTCGGTTGGTTTCGCGAAGTTCGAGTAGCAGGTTGTCGGAAAATCCGTCCCAGTGCCATCGGTAGATTCTGTCGGGAGTTTTGTGAAGTACGGCTGTAATCTCGTTGCCCGATTGCGTTTTCCCGATTACGGAATCGGTTACGGCAAAGAAATTTTGTGCTTGTATGCCGAAAAACAAGCATAGAAGAAAACTCACAGAAAGTGCTCGTTTCATAATTTCAGAGATTTATTACGGGACAAAATTAATAATTTGTTTATAAATACAATAAAAAAACGGGCTATGTTAACAGCCCGTTTTTTCAATAATACGTAATATTTAATTTGATGAGTATCCGTTTGTTTGCCTAACCCGCCTGAAAGGCGACATTTTCATAACCGTATGCAAGTGAGGAACGAACGCAGCTTACGGTATCGGGGCTTCCTCCATCACCCGCCTGAAAGGCGGTACTAAACAGCTATAAGTACCGCCACTTCGGGCGGAGTTTTTTTAGTTTTTTTGCCGTAGGCGACTAAATCGCCTACGGTTATGGAAATATGGCTTTTCAAGCCTATTGGGTAATAAAACGGATATCCATATTAATTTATCTTTTCACTGCCAATTCTTTCTTTTTCTGTTGTCTTTTCATAATGGTGTAAGCCACCGGCGACGCTACGAACAAACTCGTTATCGTTCCCACAACCACACCAATTAACATGGCAAATACGAAACTTCTCACGGCATCGCCGCCAAAGAACAGAATGCAGAAGATTACCAGAATCGTACTCAAACCGGTGTTGATGGTACGCGCCAATACGGCGTTCATGGAGTCGTTGAACAACGAGCGCAACTCGCGTTTGGGATAGAGTTGGTGATACTCGCGGAAGCGGTCGAATACAACCACCTTGTCGTTAATGGAGTAACCAACAATGGTTAAGATGGCCGCTACAAACGTTTGGTCAATCTCCATGGAAAACGGCATTACTTTCCAAAGCAACGAGTACAAACCGATAACCGAGAACGCGTCCACAGCAAGAGCGGCAACCGTTCCGGCAGAGAAAGCCCAGTTCCGGAACCTTACAAGTATATAGATTCCCATACAGATAAGAGCAATGGATAGCGCCAGAAAAGCGTTTCGCATTGTATCTTCGGCCACGCTCGGCCCCACTTTTTGCGAACTCTGAATATGGTCGCCAATGGTGTTTCCGGGAGTGATGTATTCTTGCAATCCCTGTCCCAGTAACGTTGTTAAATCATCTTCCACCGTGGCGCTTTCCGACTCAATCATGTAGTTGGTTGATACACGCACCTGATTGCTGGAGCCAATGGTAATAACCTGCGCCGATCCGTCTAAAACGGGTTGCAACGCATCTTCAATATCGCCCGTTCTTACCGGTTGGTCGAATCTCACAATGTAGTTTCGGCCGCCCGTAAAATCGATACCGGTATTCAATTTCAACGTGAAAAGAGAAACAATGCTTACGAATACAAAAACAGCAATTGCCAGGTTTACTTTTTTACTGTTTGTAATGAAATCGAAACTGTATTCTTTGAAAATAGCTCTCGAAAATCCGGTGTTGAAAGTGAGTTTTTGCCACCTGCCTTTTTCCAGCTGAAATTCGTAAACCAAACGGGTTAAGAATACGGCCGTTAAGAACGAAACTGCGATACCGATGATAAGCGTAACGGCAAAACCTTTGATGGGGCCTGTGCCGAAAATGGCCAGAATTATACCGGTTATAATGGTTGTTAAGTTAGAGTCGAGAATGGCGGAGAACGCGTTCTTATAGCCGTCTTCCAGCGCTTTGCGCAACGATTTTCCGGCCGCCAGTTCTTCTTTGATGCGTTCGTTGATAAGCACGTTGGCATCCACGGCCATGGCAAGCGAGAGAATCATACCTGCTATACCCGGCAAGGTAAGCACGGCCTGGAACGCCGCCAAAATTCCCAGCGTGAAAAAGAAGTTTATCAACAGCGCGCCGTTTATTACCATTCCCGGAATAATTCCGTATAGCAAACACGTGAAAATAAACAATACGATAAGAGCGATCAGGAATGAAATAAATCCGTCGCGAATGGCTTCCTGTCCCAGCGACGGCCCCACCACGTCTTCCTGAACAATGCGCACGCCGGCACGCATTTTTCCGGATTTTAATACGTTTTCAAGGTCGCCCGCTTCTTCCGGAGTGAATCTTCCGGAAATGGACGAGCGTCCGCCTTCGATGCGGTCGTTCACCGTAGGTGCAGAGTAAACGTATCCGTCCAGCACAATGGCAATGGATTTGCCTTTCTCCGCGCCGGTAATGGTTGCCCATCGGCTTGCTCCGGCAGAATTCATGGTCATGCTCACTTCCCAGGCCGAACCCTGTTGTCCTTGGTCGGCACGGGCGTTGGTTACCACATCGCCTTCGAGAGCAGGCCCGCGACGAGTTCCATCTCCCTTAAGCGCGTAGAGCTCGAAAAACGTTTCGCGTTGGTCAATGGGTTTGAAACCCCATTTGAAGCGCACATCTGCCGGGAAAATATCTTTGTATCGTTGAATCAGGAAATTTATCGAAGCCGTATCGTTTTTCGAAGCCGTTCCCACAATGGGCCCTGCCGCGCCGCTCATGGCAAAATAAGGCTGAGCGAAATATTCAACAAAACTTCTGTTTATTTCAATTGCCGGTTCTTCGTCGTCCAACGGAATTGCTAAGGGCAACGAGTCGGCAATCAGTGAATCTGCCGGCGCAGTTGCTATTGTGTCTGTTGCGACAGTGCTTCGGCCGGCTTGCGCGTATTCTGCCGAACGCGTATTCATTTCGTTGAAATAAGCGCCGAGTTCGGTTACGTTATACGTTTTCCAAAATTCGAGGTTGGCGCTTCCCTGCAACAGGTTTCTAACGCGTTCCGGCTCGGTGATACCGGGCATTTCTATAAGGATGCGTTCGGCCTGATCCAGGCGTTGAATGTTGGGCGCTACAACGCCGAATCGGTCTATACGGGTGCGAAGCACGTTGAACGAGTTGTCGGCCGCGCTCGTTACCTCCTGGCGCAGCACGGTAACTACCTGATCGTTGGTGGCTGTGGGCGCTACCCGGTCGCTCATGGTAACACTGAAAATATTTGCCAGCCTGCCGTTAGGATTTATTCTTTCGTAGTTTTGACGGAAAAGAGATATAAAATCCGAGGAGCTTCCTCTTCTGTTCTGAACAACCGTTTCGTTAAGCGCTTGATTGAATTGCGGATCATCGGTGTTTGCCAACGCTCTGAGAACCTGCGCTACATCCATTTCCACAATTACGTTCATACCGCCTTTCAGGTCGAGTCCTAAACCAATCTCTTTGGTGCGAATTTGTTTTAACGTGTATCCTAAATAGACTCTCTCGGTAGAAAGCGAGTCGAGATACTGATTTTTTAATTCCAAGTCTCCTTGAGCATACGCTTCGGCTTTTTTGTTGTATTGTTGCCCTACTATAGTAAAGGATAGGTAGAACAAACAAATAAGCGTGAGTATGATTGCGAAAACTTTAATAAATCCTTTGTTTTGCATTTCAATATTACGTTTATTTTATATGTATTAATTTATTAGTCCTTAGTTGATTAATTGATTTTGTTAATCAAAAATAAAGGCATTTTGAAATGCCTTGCAATTTGAGCCTGCAAATATACGCTTTTTTTATGTTTTTAAGAACAATATTGATGGATAATTTTTTGCAATAGTGTTAAGATGAAGAACACCGCATTATATAATCCACATAATTTTGATGCGTAGTGTGGGGATATAACAATAACATTATTTATGCTGAATTTATTTTTGACGGTTATTTTTCTCGTACTTACCTTTAAGCAAGAGGCCGATTTACCTTTTCTCGGGTCTTCTATTTCACCCGGCCTCGTATTAATCGGGCAATACTATAAATAAACATCAAAAAGTGATGGAATGAGAAAAAAAATTCGTTAATTTGTATGTAATTTATAGTATAAGTTAAACGAATTAAGTGTGAACTTGTTTTATTAATAAGTATTTATGAACCGAAATTTCTCAGCTAAGTCGGTTGAGATTAAAATACGAAGGGTGAATTGATGAATAATAACAATCTTGAAAATGAGAAACTTCCTGAAGATATGGAAGGTAAGGCCGAAGAAACTACTCACGAACTTCCTGTGGAAGAAAAAGTATCTGAAGAGTCCGTTGAAATAATTTCCGAAGAGCCGGCAGAAACAGAAAATATCGCGGAAAGCAACGCGATAGAAGCTGAACCGGAAAAAGAACCCGAACCGGAATCGGAATCGGAATCGGAAACTCAACCTAAGCCGGATGAGCCTGTGATTGACGAGGAGAAAGAAATTGACTACGATATGGAAACTCCCGAAAATGCCAATGGCGAAGATGAAGATGCTGAAGATGAGGTGGATGAAAATAGCGTTTCGGACGAGGGCTCCACAGATTTGTTGTCGGTAGATGAGATTGTGCAAAACCTTCGCGATTTGCTGGCGTTAGATAATCCGCAGAGAAAAGACGTAGATGAGGTAAAAAATCAGTTTTACCGTTCGCTTCGCAATGAAACCGAATCGCAAAAAGCAGCTTTTATAGAATCCGGCGGTGAATCCATCGATTTTGTTGCAAACGAATCGAAAATTTACGACGAGGGCAAAGAACTTATTCAAAAAATAAAGGAAAAACGTGCCGAAATCCTGGCGCTCGAAGATGCCGAAAAAGAGAAAAACGTAGTCAAGAAATTAGCTATTATTGAACAAGTAAAGCATCTTTCCGAAAGCCAAAGCCACGAAGATTTCAACAAAACCTATCAGGAATTTCGTTCGCTCCAGCAACAATGGAACGACATCAAACTTGTGCCGCAAACAAAAATAAACGAGCTTTGGAAAGAATACCAGCGCCACGTGGAGAAGTTCTACGATTTGGTGCGCATCAATAACGAGTTTCGCGAATACGATTTCAAGAAAAACCTGGAGATGAAAACCGAACTCTGCGAAGCTGCCGAAAGGCTCGATGAAGAAGCGGACGTGGTTTCGGCATTTCATCAGTTGCAGAACCTGCATCAGGAGTGGCGCGACATAGGGCCCGTTTCGCGGAAAGACCGTGAAGAAATATGGGAAAGATTCAAAGCGGCCTCCACGCATATAAATAAAAAATATCAGGCACATTTCGAAAATCTCAAAGAAAAAGAGGAAGAAAATCTCGCCAAGAAAACGGCATTGTGCGAGAGGCTGGAAGCTATTGATTACTCCGCGCTGAACACCGTTAAAGACTGGAGCGCTAAAATCAAAGAGGTTCTCGATATTCAGAAACAATGGCGCGAGATTGGATACGTCCCCAAGAATTGGAACGCCAAAATCTACGATAGGTATCGTGCCGCCTGCGATTTCTTTTTCCGCAAAAAAAACGAATTTTACAAGTCCATTCACAGCGAAATGGAAGATAATCTGAAAAAGAAAATCGCCCTTTGCGAACGTGCCGAAGCGATAAAAGACAGCAAGGATTGGAGAAAAACCACCCAGAATATGATTGCCATTCAGAAAGAATGGAGAACCATCGGAATTGTCCCCCGCAAGCATGTTGACAGCATTTGGAAACGATTTATATCGGCCTGCGATTATTTCTTCGAGCAGAAAAAACTTCATATTTCCTCGCAACGCGACGAAGAAGCTAAAAACCTGGAAAAGAAAAAAGAAATTGTAGAAAAAATAAGTAAAATAGATCCAACACTCAAAGCTGCCGAAGCGTTGCCGGTGCTTAGAGAACTCATGGATGAATGGTATGACATTGGATATGTTCCGTTTAAAACCAAAGACTGGGTTTACAAAGAGTTTCATGAGGCCACCGAAGCGCAATTCGACCGGTTGAATGTGGATAAAAACGACCGGATACTCGACAACTTCAAGTCAAACATTTCCGATATCGCCAAATCCGACAACGCCAAAGGCCAGCTTCTTCGCGAACGCGAAAGGTTGATGCGCCAATACGAACGCATGAAAAATGAACTTCAAACGTACGAAAACAACATTGGCTTCTTGTCTGTTTCCTCCAAAAAAGGCAACAACCTTGTTGATGACATGAATCAGAAAGTGAAGAAAATAAAATCGGAACTGGAGTTGCTGGTGAAAAAAATTGCGGCTATTGATGAGGAGTTGTAGGGAGAATTGATTATAGATAGAGCATCAAAATACAGAATTTGAGATTACACAAAAAAGGTTATCCATGGTAACCTTTTTGTGTTTAGTAGCTTCCATTTTCGAAAATTTCTTAATCAAAAAAAGATGAAATATTTAGTTAATATTTGGATAATTATTGTTTTGTTTTCGTCAGCTTCTTGCTCCGGTAATTTAGGTATGAGTAAGAACAAATCGGATAATTCAGCAAATAGAGTTCCCTTAGCCGACCCTTTTATTTTGCTGCATAACGATGTCTATTACGCGTATGGAACAAATTCCGACGACGGAATAGCCGTTTTCACTTCTTCAAATTTAAAGAATTGGCAGAAAGAAGATAACCTTACCCTTCATAAAGATAATTCTTACGGCGAAAGGTGGTTTTGGGCCCCCGAGGTTTATTATGTAAACGGTAAATTCTACATGTATTATTCAGCCGAAGAACACATTTGTGTTGCCACTTCCGATTCACCCTTAGGGCCTTTTAAACAAGACGAGAAAAAACCCATGCTCGAAGGCGAAAAATCAATCGATAACTCGTTGTTCATTGATGATGACGGAACCCCGTATATGTTTTTTAATCGTTTTAACGACGGGCTCAATATCTGGGTAGCCGAATTGGAAGATGATTTAAAGACAATCAAAACAGAAACGCTCCACCCGTGTATCCATGTTTCGCAAGAATGGGAAACGGTGTGGCCTCGGGTAAACGAAGGCTCATTTGTGATAAAGCGCGATGGAGTTTATTACATGACTTATTCTGCCAACAGCTACGAAAGTCAATTTTACGGAATAGGCTGTGCCACAGCCACCAACATCATGGGGGAGTGGACAAAATACGAGCACAATCCCCTTCTACAAAAACCGGGTGATTTGGTTGGGGTAGGGCACAGCTCAATGTTTACCGACAAAAATGGTAACTGGAGAATTGTTTTCCATGCCCACCAAAGCACAACTCAAATACATCCCAGAACCATGCACATCAGTAAAGTGGGCTTCAAAAGTGTTGATGGAGTGGAGCAATTGTATATCGATGAGA
>JAUNRY010000303.1 GCA_030539475.1 Bacteroidia bacterium
GATGCAATGGCAATCGATGCCAGTTCCTGCGCATTGGGATTGGGCATCACGGCGCAATCGGCAAAAATAAGCGTGCCGTTTTCGCCGTATTGCTGCGTTTGTGTGAACATAATAAATGCACCCGAAACCACACTCACGCCCGGCGATGTTTTAATGATTTGCAGCGCGGGACGAAGCACGTCGCCCGTGGTGTTTTGCGCACCGGCAATTTCGCCGTCGGCATCGCCGTTTTTAATCATCAGGCACGCCAGATAGAGCGGATCTTCTGCTAAAACGGCGGCTTTTTCGGGCGTCATTCCTTTCGATTTTCTCAGTTCCACAAGTAAATCAGTGTAAACTTGTTTTTTGTCGTGGCTTTTCGGGTCGATGATGGTGGCTTTGCCGATGTGTTGCAATTTCATTTCATCGGCCAAAGCGTTAATCTCTTGCGGGTTTCCGATGAGGATAATTTCGGAAACCTCATCGCGTAAAAGTTGGTCGGCGGCTTCCAATGTCCGTCTCTCTGTCCCTTCGGGCAGGACAATGCGTTGTTTATCGGCTTTTGCACGCTCGATAATTTCGTCAATCAGGTTCATAGTTTTATTTTGATTTGATGTTTTCCGACTAAACAGTGATTAAGGTAAATTTCAAATAGAAATTTATCTGGTGCAAAAGTAGTAAAAAAAGGTGGAATGAGGTAATGAAATGATAGGAAAAGAGGAGGTTAATTTCGTTTATAATTTTATTTTATGAGGTGAATGAATTCTGTGAAAGTCAAAATTTTAGTGTTGTTGATTTTCTCAATAACAAGTAAATCGTTATCTCCGGTTATCAGATAATGTGCTTTTCCACAGATAGATAAATCTAACAGAAAATTATCTTTTTTGTCTCTGCATTTGTTTGCCAAAGAAGTTGTTTCGACTATTATTCCAAATTCGTCAAAAGCATTTAAAAGTCCTTTTATATTTTCAGAAGTAAAATGTTTATGAAATTTTGGGCGATTCACTACTTCCAAAAACTCACGAAGCAACTCATTAGAAAAAAGGACTACGATTCTTTTTTTCAGGATTAGCGTACGAAGTTCATTAATCCTTTTGGAAATTAGAAAACTAATCCAAAGATTGGTGTCAATTACAACCCTAATCTTTGGCATAACGCGCTTCTCTCACAGATTCAACCTCTTTAGTTATTTCCTCAAGTGAGGGAGCAGAGCCGGATTTAGCTTGCAACTCATCCAAAATAGACAAAAAAGATGACTTTTTTTTCTCTTTCTTAATTGAGATGATTTTTAAGTCGGCAAGGTTTTTTAAAATACTCTTAGCCTTGGGATTTAATATTTCTACTTGAATTGTTTCCATAACCACATTTTGTTATTAATAAACGGCAAGGTATAAATTTTTGCATTATTCGCCAAATATTTCTTTAGCTGCATTTCCCATCTTCTCCCGAATCTCATCCGTACACAAATTCCCGATACTCCCCGCGTGTGTATGATTTACTGTTGCCTTTGCGTCGAATGTTCCTTCCTGCACTTCGTGTCCGATTTGTCGATACGCTTCGCGAAACGGAATGCCTTGTAACACCAGGTCGTTCACTTTTTCCACTGTGAAAAGGTATTTGTATTTTTCGTTGTTCAAAATTTGCTCGTTTACCGAAATATGCGAAAGCATAAAATGAGTCATTTCGAAAAGTGTGTGCAGTGTTTCCAACGCGGGAAAAAGGTTTTCTTTCAGCAGTTGAAAATCGCGGTGATAGCCGTGAGGTAGGTTGGTGGTCATCAAAGCTATTTCGTTGGGAAGGCTTTGTAGCCGGTTACTGTGCGCACGGATAAGTTCCCACACATCGGGGTTTTTCTTGTGCGGCATAATGCTTGAGCCTGTTGTGAGGTTGTCGGGATACGAAATAAAACCGTAATTGCCCGATAAGTACATACAATTGTCGGCAGCCAGTTTATTCAAAGTTGAGGCAAATGATGCGATGCTGAAAGCAAGAATACGTTCGGTTTTTCCGCGTCCCATTTGAGCGGCAATTGCGTTGTAATTCATCGTTTCGAAATCGAGTTCCCGGGTGGTCAACTCTCTGTCGAGCGGAAAAGAACTGCCGTATCCGGCGGCGGAGCCGAGCGGATTTTGATTGGCAACACGCCACGCGGCAACCAGCGTGTGCATATCGTCCACTAACGTTTCGGCGTATGCGCCAAACCACAGTCCGAAGGACGAAGGCATCGCAATTTGTCCGTGCGTGTAGCCGGGCAGCAGAACGGATTTATGTTTCTCGCTTAATGATTGCAGTAATTCGAAAAGTTGCAATGCATCGGCTTTTACTTTTCGGATTTCATCTTTAAAAAAGAGTTTTAA
>JAUNRY010000304.1 GCA_030539475.1 Bacteroidia bacterium
ATATTGTCGTTTCAAAAAGAACGGAATCAGATACATTGATTACAAAGATCCCGAATTTTTGAAAAAGTTCTTGAATGAGCAAGGAAAAATACTTCCTCGCAGAATTACAGGAACATCGCTAAAGTTTCAACGCCGTATTGCGCAAGCAGTTAAAAGAGCTCGTCATATAGCTTTGCTTCCATACGTAACCGATTTAATGAAATAAAAAGGAGGATAAAAAATGGAAGTAATTTTAAAAGAAGATATTCTGACCTTGGGCTACAAAGACGACGTAGTGAGCGTGAAAAAAGGATACGCTCGCAATTACCTTATTCCGCAAGGAAAAGCGGTTATTGCTACCGATTCGGCTAAAAAGGTATTGGCCGAAAACTTGAAACAACGTGCCCACAAATTGGAACAAATAAAAGCCAATGCTCAAGAAATGGCAAACAAAATGGAGGGTATTTCTCTAACAATTGGTGCCAAAGCAAGTTCTACCGGAACAATATTTGGTTCGGTTACCAATATTCAAATTGCTGCAGCTCTCGCTGCCAAAGGATTTGAAGTGGACCGAAAAGTTATCGTGATAAAAGATGCGGTAAAAGAGGTAGGAAACTACGTGGCAGTAGCCAAATTTCACAAAGAGGTATCGGTTGAAATTCCGTTTGAAGTAGTAGCGGAATAAAAAGTGATTTCTGTAAATTAAAAAGACCGGCTGAAGAAGTAATTCTTTGCCGGTTTTTTATTTATTAATTCCTTCGTGCTCCTACATTGAAGATGTGGATAAATACCGATTAGAACGAAAATCCATTCAAAAAATCGACCGTTTTCATTCGTTTTTTCCCAGACAATTGAAGTTCTACTATCTCGATAAATCCATCGGATACGGCAACCCGTAAGCTGCTTTTGTTGTCTGTTATAATTTTTCCCGCGGAATGTGAGTGTGGATCAGCTATCACTTTTGTTTCGAATATTTTAAAATTCAATTTGTGGTTGTTTACCTCAAATTCTGTCCAGGCGGCAGGGTAGGGCGATAAGCCGCGCACGAAATTGTGAATCTCGCTTCCCGTTTTGTTCCAATCTATTTGGCACGTTTCTTTAAATATTTTTGGGGCGGGTTTCAATTCGCAACGGTTGTCCATCCACTCTGCTTGTGGCGAAGAGTGAACAGTGCCTTCTACCACGGCATTCATCGTTTTCACGACCAAATTACCGCCCAAAACCATCAATTTATTGTACACGGTTTCTACGTTATCGTTTTCTCCGATGGCTATTTTCTCTTGAAAAATAATTTCGCCGGTGTCTATTTCGTGTTTCAGGAAAAAAGTGGTTACTCCGGTCTCTTTTTCTCCATTTATCACCGCCCAATTTATGGGGGCTGCCCCTCTGTATTGTGGCAACAAGGAGCCGTGGAGATTGAAAGTGCCTTTGGGTGGCATGTTCCACACAACTTCGGGTAGCATCCTAAAGGCTACAACCACCTGTATATCGGCCTTCAAGAGTTTCAACTCGTTTAAAAATGCTTCGTCTTTGAGTTTTTCGGGTTGCAGGATGTGCAATCCTTGCGATAGGGCATATTCTTTTACTGCCGATGGCTGAAACTTGTAGCCTCGCCCGGCCGGTTTGTCGGGCATGGTTACCACACCCACCACATTGAACTTGTTTTCTACCAATGCTTTCAACGATTCTACGGCAAAATCGGGCGTTCCCATAAAAACGATGCGTAAGTTTTCTTTCTTCATTCTTGTTGGTCTCTTTTTTGTGCAAAAATAGTGCAAAAACAGCAATTTCCCGCATGTGGGTGATACATTTTCTTTTCAAAAAAAATAGAGGCACTATGTGTTGTAGCGTCTCTATACGCTTGTTGGGGACAATTTTTAGTTTGCCAGCCTTTCAGCCAGCTGTTTCTCGAGTTTCTTTTCGAGGGTGCCTTCGGTCTGTTCCAATTCTTTCAGATGTTTGTACTTGGCATCTTGCGATGCGGCATAGATGAGCGAGGGGTTGGTGGTGGCATCCACCGGTTTGTAAATCTCGATGGACTGAAAATCGCCCGTATCGGCAACCACTTGCGTGTAGTTTTTAAGTTGTTGGAGTAGATTCATTGTGCTTAGAATTTAAATTGCTCAAAGATAAGGAAGAATTGTGTGAAAATGAACAATCGACCCTTAAAAATTAAAAATCGGACGAAAACTGTATCGTTTTATTGCATTGCCTTTATCGACAAACAGAAATAAATATATTTATAACATACGGATATTCCTTTGCGACATTGTAAAAATTATCTGCGACATATTGATATTCCTTTGTGACCATGTATAAATTATCTGCG
>JAUNRY010000305.1 GCA_030539475.1 Bacteroidia bacterium
ACAGGAAGGCCCAACGAAAAGTAACTTAGCCTCAGAAAGACTAAAAGCCTTATCGTATTTAGCCACTGCACGGCAAATGAAAACAGCCCAAAAGAGTGTAACTTTTGGGCTGTTTTCTACGGTAGAATTATTGAAAATTCCGAACCTATCTGCGGTAATTTTTCTTGGCTTGCTCTTTCGCTCTTTCGCGCGCCTGCTTTTCCTGCATTTTTTGTGCTTCGGCCAATCGCGCCATAAATCCCGATTGTTTGCGAGGCTTCTTTTTATTGGCTTCCAATTGTGCCAACAGTTTGTCTTCATCCAGAAGTTGTTTGAACAAAAGGGTAAAACCGATGGTGAATAACGTTGATAAAAAGTAATAATAATTCAAACCTGCGGGATAGGAATTCAGGAAAAAGAACATCATTACCGACATCAGCACGGGCATAGCTTTCATGCCCGGCATTTGCGTGGCGCCGGTATCGGTTGCCGTCATGTTGTATTTGGTGTAGAAAACGTTTACAACCGTCATCAGCAAACAAAACAAGCTGATGTGATTTCCCAGAAACCGGGAAATAAACGGTATCTCGGCGTCCCATCGGATAATGGCATCAAACGTAGATAAATCGTGCGCCCACAGGAAACTTTGCTGGCGCAGTTCAATGGCCGACGGGAAAAAGAAGAAGAAAGCCAGTAAAATGGGCATTTGCAGCAACATGGGGAAACATCCGCTCATGGGGCTTGCGCCGGCTTTGCTGTACAGCGCCATTGTTTCTTGCTGACGTTTGAGCATCATTTCTTTTTCCTGTCCCGGATACTTGGCTTCAATTTCTTTGATTTGCGGGCGCAATACGCGCATTTTCGCGGAAGATTTAAATGATTTATACGTTAACGGCAGCACAATTAACTTAATCATCAACGTCATAATGAAGATAATAAGCCCCATGCTCCAGTTAAATTTCAGGAAGAAATTGAAAATGGGAATGGTGAAAAACTTATTAATCCAGCTCAACCATTTATAACCCAAATCCACCAGCTCTTCGAGATACAGCTTTTGGTTGCTGTCTTTTATATCTTTATCGTAGCTTTTGAGCGTGTAGAAATGATTAGGGCCAAAGAAATAGTTGAACGAAGCCGTAAGTTCATCTTTTTGCGGATCGGCCGTTACCGGCACCCATGTTTCGGCTTTGTAATCTTTTATGTGTTCGGGGGTTGTCAGCGGCTCCGATTCAAGCACCGTGTTGCTGAAAGGCTTTTCGGCAATAATAACCGTGCTGAAGAACTGATCTTTAAAAGCGAACCATTTTACGGGCTCGGTGAGCTCACGCCTGTCGGTTTTGCTCTCGCTCATCTTTTGAACATCCTGCCCCGGATACATGTAATTTAGCCTTGCAAAGCGATTTTCGAATTGGCGCCCTTGTTCTTGCTGGCGGATTTTTTGCTCCCAGTTTACACGGAAATTGGTTAAACTTTCGGGGTGCAAACCGTTTTTCATGCCTGCCACCCGAATATCGAATCGCATCATGAATTCATTGGCAGGGAGCGTATAAACAAAATCGATGTATTGTTGCGGCGAGTTTTCCAGCCGCATCACCACTGATTTTCCGTCGGCCGAGACAATGGGTGTAAAAACCTGATCTTCGGTAGTTAAACGGACGCTGTTTCGGTTGAAAAGCTCCAAGTTAAAATTGGCTTCATCTCCATAAAAAAGATAAAGGCTATCTCCATACAGGCGTTGATCTCCTTTCAACTTAACCGAATATACCTTTCCTCCCAATCGGCTCAATGTGAGCTCAATTCTTTCGTTTTCCAGCGTTACCAATTCTTCCGACGAAGATGCTTCGGTTACAAGCGAGTCCACTGGCGCAGCCACAGAATCGGTTGCGGAAGGCGCTCCCACAGCAAAAAAATCGGTAACGGTATTTTGTTGCTTTATTTCAGAAATTTGTCGCGCGCTGTCGGCAGACAATCGTTCAGCTTCTAATGCTGCTCGTTGGTTCTCAACCTGTTGAATTGAATCACGCCACCGTTGCTGCTGTGCCAGCTGTTGTTCATTGGGACGATTCAACAACGTGAACGCGATAACGATTGCACCAATCAGCAAAAAACCTATAATAGTATTCTTATCCATTCTAATTCATTAAAAAAGAGTGATTTGATGTCACTCCCGTTTTTTCACATTGATATTTTTTTCGTATAAAAATCAGCTATTTTTTTTGAAGCTACAAAGGTACAAAAAAAAGCGTAACTATTTCCTTATATCCTGTTTTTTACAAATTGGAGGATTCAATTCGCAACTAAATGCCGGTTTTCAACGTGATTAGAAA
>JAUNRY010000306.1 GCA_030539475.1 Bacteroidia bacterium
CGAAGGCTCGCGTTGTCGAAATTATCTACCGGCGGATACGTGCGTTCGTCGTAACTGTTGCTCGCCATTGCCGCCAAATGCGCGCCGGCAGAAAAACCCATTACACCAATCCGGGCCGGGTCTATTTTCCATTCATCGGCGTGCGAACGCGTGTAAGCAATGGCACGCTGTAAATCCTGAAGTGGAGCCGTATGTTTTTCCAACCCTTCGCGACGCGGAACGCGATATTTTACCAACACGCAATTGATGCCGTGACTGTTGAATCGTTTACAAATTTCGGTTCCTTCCAGGTTGTACGCCAAAATATTGTATCCGCCGCCCGGATTCACGATGATTGTTGCGCCGGAATTATTATCGGCAGGCGCGGGATAAAACGTCAGCGTCGGTTCGCTCACATCGCTGATGCGTAGCACCGGGCATCCGGCTACTTTGTTACCCGACAGGTCGTCTTTTTGTTTTAATTCCGCTGTTTCGCCCGGAGCGCCATTCGGGAAAAGCAGAACGGGAGTTTGTTGTGCTATAGCCATTGTGGAAAGTAAACTAAGAATTAATGCATATTTCTTCATAATCAATAATTTTATTTAATAGACATCAGATTTCAGACTACACGAAGGCAAAGCCATCGTCGCCCATCGGTCCTCGGTCATCTGACAATATCTCTCAACTTCACCGCCTGAAAAGTCATGTGCGCCACGCTGCTTTCGTAAAGGATTCCCACGGTTTCGCGGTCAATCATCGTGAGGCAGGAATATCCCCAACCGCGCTCTTCATCCAGCAACACGTGGTATTCCTGCGGAAACGACAATCCGCCGTCCAAGCTGGCTTTAATGGTGATGTGATGCCGCCCTTCCGTGGTATTCGGATTGGAAAAAAGCAATATATCTTTGCCCAGCGCGTTGTCTTTGGCATCTACTTTTATCAGGCTCGCCATGCAAACGGACTCCTGCAAAACACTTCGGTTCGAGGGATGCTCCGTCCACGTTTTTCCCAAATCGCGCGTGATGGATACCGCACGGCTTCCACCGCGGTTATCCCGCATGTTGAGCATCAACACGCCGGGTTCCACTTCCGCCACTTGCGCTTCGGTGGTGTTGGTGCGGGCGTGATTGTGAATTTTCCAAGTTTCGCCCCTGTTTTTGCTGTACATAATTCCGGCGTTGGGTACACGGGTGGAATCGATAAACTGGATGGGAAATACCAGTGTGCCGTCGTGCATGGTAATTCCCATTCCCGGGCCTTGAAGCAGCAAGTGCCACGAGGGATCTTTCACCTGTTCGGTAATATTTATGGGTTCCGACCACGTTTTGCCGTCGTCCGTACTTTTGGCCAACATCAATTGGCCGGTGAGCTGTTCGCTCATTCCCGCCTGCGAGTTGTGCCACGCCCGGTAATTGCCCATACCGTGTGTCCACAAAGCAGCAATCCAGACAGTTCCCGTTTTGTTATCTACCAGAATAGCCGGATCCCCCACTCCGTTTTGCGCCTTGGGCAATCCGCCGTATTCACCGAAAGCCATCGCGATGCGCATTTTTTCCCAGGTTTGTCCTTTGTCGGTACTCCGGCTCAGCCCAACGTCGATATGCTCCTGCAAATCTACGCTGCTGTTGTAACGAACGTCGTAAACGCCCAGCAGGGTTCCGTTATTGCTCGTAACCAGTCCCGGAATCCGAAAGGCGGCAACGCCATCGTCTCCCGCCTGCCGAACGCCAATTCCCATGCGATGCGGCTGCGGATCATTGGCAAACGCAAGCGGAGCGTCTTTTCTGTCGAGTTTTCCCGATGTCAGTTCCACATCTATTTTCGATAACAACGACGTGTTCCGCTTCATCTGCAAGCTAACCCAGAAATAATTAATTCCATCAAAAAGTTTATAATTGGGCGATAAGATAACTTCGTTTTTGGGCGATCGCTGCTCCACAATTTTTACGGAATAAGATGGATTTGCTTCGCGTGTTTTCCCTACTGCAAATCCCGATACGTACTGCACCGGCGCGTAATTGTTTTGTCCAAACCGCTGAAAGGCTTCGGTTCCGCCGTAATACAGTTTTACAGACTGAATTTCGTTTAGATTCACATTTTCGGCGAACTTCAATGTTACTTCATTTAATTCCCGGGCTTCTTTCGCATCTATCCTGATGTAGAATAAAACATTATCGGCCCTATCGATTAAAATAGGAATTTTGGTTTGTTTCACGTGAATGGTATCGCCTGCCCATGCTGCACAAAAGGAAAAGAAGATGAACAACGCGCTTGTAAAAAACTTTGTCATTGCAATAATATTT
>JAUNRY010000307.1 GCA_030539475.1 Bacteroidia bacterium
TACGGTCGAAAAGACAGTTTCATCGAAAAGATACCGCCAACAGCCTCGTCCCTCCAACCGCGGGAAGAATCCTCCAGCAACAAATCAACAAACGTATAAATTTGAAATCACTTTCCCTCGCTTTTCAGCCCAAAATAGACTATTTTTGCAACTTCATTTCTAAAATTTCAACAACAAATGAACAGTAAAAATCAGAATTCAACCCTGAAAACGTTTCGCTTCAAACGATTTGTCCGAAAATCGTACAGCGTGTTCAACAGCATCCACAAAGCCGTTACCATCGGCGTACTTTCGGGCTGCGCCCTGATGAGCGCTCACGCCGCATCGGTAAACCCGGCAGAGGGTGTAATTATTCAAACAAAATCGGACACCATCCCCGAAAAAGAGCTCGACGAAGTAGTGGTTACCGCCTCAAAAGCAGCCCTGCCGCTGAATATGGCAGCCAAAATGGTAACCGTAATCACAAGCAACGAAATTGAGCGGGCGCCCGTCAAAAGCATCGAAGACCTGCTCGCGCATTACTCCGGCGTAGACATTCTTCAGCGCGGGCCGCACGGCGTACAGGCAGACATATCGCTTCGCGGCGGCTCTTTCGACCAAACGGCCATCCTGCTCAACGGAATTAACCTTACCAATCCCCAAACCGGACATTACAGTTTCGACATCCCCATCAACCTTTCCGACATCGATCGCATAGAAATCCTTCAAGGCCCATCCTCATTGGTTTTCGGCGCGAGCGCGTTCTCCGGCGGAATAAACATCATCACAAAAAAAGACACGAAATCCGGCGCGTCCGCTAAAATCGAAAGCGGCATGCACGGCCTTTTCGGAGCGGAAGCGCGCGGCGCCTACAAAGCGCGAAACGCGGTGCACCGGCTATCGGCGGGATACAAACACTCCGACGGCTACATCAGAAACAGCGACTACAACATCGTCAACCTCCTTTGGCAAAGCAGTTTCGGCGTTAACGGCGCCAACATCGACATGCAGGCCGGATTGAACGATAAAAAATACGGCGCCGGCACGTTTTACTCGGCAGCCTTTCCCAATCAGTACGATGATACGCGCGGAGTGTTCGCATCGGTAAAGGGCGAAACACACGGAAAACTCAAATTCATTCCGCAGCTATACTGGAGCCGGCACTACGATGTGTATCATTTGTTCAGGCCCGGAACGCCCGATTTGCCGGCCTGGTACACCGCGCCCAATTACCACCGCAGCGATGTGTACGGCATGAACCTGAATATGCAATACGCGTCAAGGTGGGGAATTACGAGTTTCGGCGGTGAATTTCGCAACGAAGGCATTTTAAGCAGCAACCTGGGGCGGGCAATGCGGGAAAAATCGGGCAACTACACTAAATGGGACAACCGCTCCAACATCAGCTTTTTTGCCGAACACAATTTCGTTTTCGATAAGCTGACCCTCTCCCTGGGCGGACTTTACAACTACAACACCGCCCTGGCCGATACGCTGAAAGCCGACGGTTTTTATCCGGCCGTAAACGCATCGTATCGCGCCACCAACGCCCTGAGCCTGTACGCCTCGTGGAGCAAAGCCACGCGTATGCCCACATTTACCGACTTGTATTACAGCGCGGGCGAACACCGGGGATTTGCCGGATTGACGCCTGAATATACCCAATCGGGCGAAGCGGGCATCCGGTTTCGCAGCCGCACCCTCACCGCCAATGTAAACGGATTTATAAGCCGGGGCGACAACCTGATTGATTGGGTTTTCGACACCGGCAGGAAGCTCTATTTTGCTAAGAACACCGCGCAAACAACCACTGCCGGCGTGGGCGCCGACGTGTTGGTAAACGCCGTTCAATGGCTGGGCGCCCGGCAACCCATCGAAACTTTTGGGGTTTCCTACCAACACATGAGGCAAGGAGGCACGGATGTTGGCGACAACAATCCCATATCAAGCTACGTGCACAACTATTTGCGGCATAAATTCACCGCGAGTTTGCACCACAGGGTGGTGAGAAACCTTACGCTCTCGTGGAACTTTCGCTGGCAGAGCCGCGCAGGCTCCTATTTCCAATACGTGGATCTGGTGCGGGGCAACCGCGTGAATTACCGCCCGTTCTCCATACTCGATGTAAAAGCCAACTACGCGCTTCGCCAACTCAATATTTTCGCGAATATCAACAACCTCTTCAACACCACGCACGTGGATTTCGGAAACATTCCGCAACCCGGGTTCTGGTTGACGGGCGGAGTGAGTTATACCATTTCGGATTGACGGTTTCGGCTGGAGGGGAGACGATGGCTG
>JAUNRY010000040.1:0-11472 GCA_030539475.1 Bacteroidia bacterium
AACACCAGTAAGAAAAAACAAAACGCAAGAATAAAAAAGTGGACTTAAAGAGCTACATAAAAGGCAACCGGCACGGAAAAACAGCCAACAAGTTGGAGAAAAAGGCAATGAACGACCCTTTTCTGCAAGATGCCATCGACGGATTCGATGCGGTGCCGGGCGACCATTTTTCCACGATGGAGAAATTGGAGAAACAGCTTGCTCCGCAACCCGGCCGCATCGGCAGGCGCGTTTGGATGTGGGCTGCGGCGGCTGTGCTTGTATTGCTTATCGGTATTCCGCTTTTGCTCCGTCAACCCGATTTAAAAGATATTCAGGTTGCTTCGTCCGAAACCGCAAAACAAGAAGAAACATCCGTTCTTTCGCCCGAAAAAGACTCGGTTTTGGTGGCCGATCACACGCTGCCAAAGCAGGACGACGAGAAAACGGC
Source organism: Bacteroidia bacterium (assembly GCA_030539475.1). Lineage (GTDB taxonomy): Bacteria > Bacteroidota > Bacteroidia > Bacteroidales > Dysgonomonadaceae > Petrimonas. The sequence continues at coordinate 431 of JAUNRY010000040.1, forward strand.
AACAACTGCTCCCAAGGAAATTTCGGTTCAGGAAATGGAAACGCCCCCACCCTCTGCCGCAGAGGAAATGGCTGAGATTGTTAGCCGGGAAACCACACGGCCGCAACAACCGGAAAGGGCCGCAACAACCATTGAACCGGAACAAATTGCCGCGGCAAGAGCAGCACAACCCCAAAAACAGGCTTTTCAGGGCAGAGCGGCGGGTGTAACCACAGCTTCCAACACAACAACGGTTTCGGGAAAAATTGTGGATGAAACCGGCGAACCCCTTATCGGAGTAACCATCAATATGAAAGACACACAGCTGGGAGCGGTAACTGATATTGACGGAAAGTTTCACTTAACCGTTCCCAAAGAAGAGGAAGGCGTATTGATTGCTTCATACGTGGGGATGGAAAATGTTGAGATACCGCTCAAAGAAAACGTGGGCGATGTTATGATGAAATCCGATGACTTGGCTCTGGAAGAAATAGTTGTAGTGGCCTTTGGGACACAAAAGAGAGAATCGGTTATTGGATCCGTTTCAAAAGCAAAAGACACAAACACGGCATTTCCCACATTCGGCGAAACGGAATTCATCCCATATTTCCTGGAAAATTACGACAAAACCATTTGTGCCGATGAACCGGTTGCAATAAAAGTGGAATTTTACGTGAATGTGCAGGGACGGCCGGGGAATATCGTGATAAAAGAAAATTCGTGTCCGGAATTGGAGACCGAAATCAAACGGTTGTTGTTGGGTTCGCCTAAATGGTCGCAAACCAACCGGAAAGTAACGTTGAATTTAACACTCAATGAGTAACGAAAAGTTTTACACCCCCCGCGAAGAACGCGCCAATTACCTTTCGCACGCCGCAGGCGTATTATTGGCCATCGCGGCAACAGTTTTGTTGCTCCGCAAAGCGGTTATCGCTGCCGATGCGTGGGCTGTGGCGGCTTACGCCGTTTTCGGTTTCGGGATGTTGGTGTGTATGCTCTCGTCAACCATTTATCACTACGTGCAAGAACCGAAAACCAAAGCGCAGATGCGCCATTTCGACCACGCCAGCATTTATCTGCTTATCGCGGCAAGTTATTCGCCGTTCACCCTCATCCTGTTGCGCGAAGCGCGCTTTTGGGGATGGCTGCTGTTTGGTTTGGTGTGGGCAATAGCGTTGGTGGGCATTGCCGTGAGTTTCGGCACGCTCAAGAGGAACAGCCACCTCAAAACCGCATCGTACGTGTTGATGGGATTGGTGGTGCTTATCGCTTTTAAACCGCTCATAGAAACGGCCAACGAGAAAAACTGTATTGAAGTAATCTGGTGGCTCGTCGCCGGAGGCGTTTTTTACATCGCCGGCGCGGTTATTTACGCCACCGCCAAGCGCGAGTTTGTGCACGCCCTGTTTCACGTGTTTGTGCTGCTGGGGTTGGTGAGCCACATTGTTTCGGCGTATTTGATTCCCCTTAGCGGATAAATCAACAACAGGGAGCAGCGGGGATAAAAACCCCAATAACGTTTTTTTAATTATGTTGAATAAAAAATCAGGGGAACTGTGTTAACTTTGTATCTAAAGAATACAGAGAATGAAATCAAAAAAAGATGACGATGACTCCTCGGCGGTAATTGTAGCCAACGGCAGGTATCCCCGCCACCCGATTCCGCTATCGGTTATCGAAAGTGCGTCCTATATAATTTGTTGCGACGGTGCAGCCAACCATTTTATAGAACTTGGCGGCATTCCCGATGCCATCGTAGGCGATTGCGACTCCATTTCCGAAGAAAACAAAATCCGCTTCGCGGACAGGTTGTTCCCAAACACCGAACAGGAAACCAACGATTTAACCAAAGCCATTCAGTTTTGCGCCGAAAACGCGAGAAGAAACATCACCATTGTGGGCGGAACCGGAATGCGCGAAGACCACACCATCGGGAACATCTCCCTGCTGGCCGATTACGAAGCCATCGCCAACGTGAAAATGTTCACCAACTACGGAGTTTTCACCCCCATCAGTTCCACCACCACTTTCCAAAGTTTTCCGGGCGAAAAAGTGTCTCTCTTTGTTATCGGGCAAAAACCCATTACCACCACCGGATTAAAATATCCCATCACAAACAGGGTTCTCACCAACTGGTGGCAAGGCACGCTCAACGAATCGCTAAGCGATAGCTTTACGATAGAAACAAACGGGAAAGTTATTGTTTTTCAGGTGTATTCGCAAGAGAATTAACCCATTCGCTAAAACAACTCCCTCAACACCTCCAACGATTTCAATTCCGGAAAATCATACAAATGCAGCCGGTAATACGTCAGCAGGCGTTCAATAATCAGGTTCCTGTCGCTTCGCGATAATTTAAACAGGTGCATATTGGCGAAGTTAATCCGCGATAATTTATTCAGGTACTCGCTCTCCTGCTGGCGCAAATAGTAGTTGTGCGCCGGAATACCAAAAACAAACTCACCGTTCAGCAAATCGAAGCAACAACCCCGGGTATATCCCTCCATGTTGGGATAAATTCCCAAAAAACGGGTAAGCCCCAGAATAAATGTAAGGTGATAATTGGCCAACCCCCATTGGGTTTCTTCCAGCACTTCGATTGAATTTTTCAGGTAATCGAACAGCGCTTCGTTGTTATGTGTTTCCCGCAATACTTTCGACAAAAATTCCGACAGGAAAAACCCCAGTGAAACCTTGGTAAAATCTGTTCCTATATCGTAAAGCAACGTTTGCCGCTCCGCTTCTTTCAGCCGCTGAATCTCGCGCAACGGCAAATGCTCCACTTCCAGGTTCAAAATGGAAAGCGGCGAAAACAACACAGGATTTATTTTTGAACGCTTGCCGTGCGCTCTGGGCAACAAATACGAAGTTCTCCCAAAATCGCGCGTAAAAACGTGTGTGATGGAAAACTTATCGCTGTACTTTGCAGTACTTAAAACTATGCCAAGTGTTTTGTGGTGCATGTTTCAAAAGAACCAAGATTTTCAGAACAAAGAACCCGGACAGATTTAAAGGTTGATAACCTTATTCATCCATTGTCTCTAAAAACACAAAAATACAAAAAACGCCCCGAAATCCGGAGCGTTTTTGCATAATGTTTGTTCGTTGTTTAATACGCTTTTTTCTTGATACGCGCAGCTTTTCCGCGCAGTTTGCGAAGATAATACAGTTTTGTTCTGCGAACTTTACCTTCACTGTTCACGGTAATGCTGTCAATAAACGGCGAATTCATCGGGAAAATACGTTCAACACCAATGTTGTCCGACATTTTGCGAACCGTAAAGCGCTTGTTTACGCCGTCACCCGAAATGCGGATAACCACGCCGCGATATTGCTGAATACGCTCTTTGTTTCCTTCCACAATACGGTAAGCCACCGTTATCGTGTCGCCGCTTTTAAATCGGGGCAATTCTTTCTTTTCAGCAGCAAAAGCCTCTTCTGCTATTTTAATTAAATCCATTGTGTATAAAAGCTTTATGTTAATTATTAACTGAATGGGAACGCAATATAACGACAACACATCGGCAGAGATTGCGCAAAGCGGTTGCAAAGGTAGTAATAATTATGGAATTAACAAGGTGATGTTTATTTTTTCTTTAAAAATAGTTAGCCGCGTTGCGCAACTGCCGAAAATAGTGTATTTTTGACAAAATAAACATCAAATAATCCAATTTTCAGGAATGAAAAAGTTATCGATAATCATCTCTCTCATCGCTATCCTGCTGGTTTCTTGCAAGTCGCATCGGTATCGGATAATCAGCATGAGCGGTACAGTGGTGGAAATGGACAGCAGTTTCGATGCAAATCCCGACAAAAAAATGCAGGCGCTGGTGCAAAAATACAAAACCGAACTCGATAACGAAATGAACGAAGTTATCGGCACATCGGCACAATTTATGAACTATACCATTCCGGAAAGCCTGCTCACCAACTTCACGTCGGACGTAATGAAAGCCTACGGCGACGAACAGCTGCAAAACGGAACCGATTTGGCGGTAATGAACGTAAACGGGCATCGCGCCAATATGCCCGAAGGAAAAGTTACCGTGGGAAATCTCTACGAGATATATTCATTCGACAACTCCATCACATTTTTGGAGTTGAAAGGAACGGATTTGAATAAGATTTTCGATTCGTGCGCGCGAATGGGCGGATTTGGAATTTCGGCAAATGTAAAACTCGTCATAAAAGACCGCAAACTGCAAAGCGTTACCGTAAACGGGAAACCGGTAGATACAAACAAAATATACAGCATCACCACCCTCGATTACCTGGCCGACGGCAACAACGGAATGGACGCTTTCCGCAACGCCGTAAAAACATCAAATACCGGCTTCACGCTTCGCGATCTGATGATTGATTACGTGCGGGAGCAAACCCGTCAGGGCAAAAAACTCACATCCAAATTAGACGGCAGAATTACCGTTGTAAAATAAACTAAAGACATGAATAATAAATATTTATCCATTTTTTTTATTATTTTCTTATCGTGCGGAACATTTGTTTTCGGACAAAAAAACATCGTCATTCTGCACACCAACGATACGCACAGCCGTATTGAACCCCTTCCGGAAACCGATCGTTTTGCTCCGAATAAAGGCGGCGTAATTCGCCGGATTAAATACATCAATCAGGTACGAAAAGAGAACAAAAACGTTTTACTCTTCGATGCCGGCGATTTTCTGCAAGGAACACCCTATTTCAACCTCTTTAAAGGCGACGTGGAAACGGAAGCCATGAACCTGATGCGGTACGATGCCGTTACGCTCGGAAATCACGAGTTCGATTACGGAATAGATGTTTTGGAAAAAGTAGTACGACAGGCAAAATTCCCCATTATCAGCAGTAATTACGATTTTTCCGGCACCGCGCTGAACAATTTAATCAAACCATACAGTATAATCAAAAGAGATGGTATAAAAATTGGTATAATCGGAATAGGAATACAACCCAAAGGGCTGGTAGCGACAGACAATTACGCCGGAATGAAATTCCTCTCGCCGGTGGAAACTGCCAACGAGTTGGCGTTAAAACTTAAAACAACAGATAAATGTGATATAGTAATCTGCCTTTCTCACTTAGGCTATACAGCCGACAAACGGCTCGTGGAAAAAACAAGAAACATCGATATTATCATCGGCGGCCACAGCCACACGAATATGAAAACCCCGGATATTATAAAAAATATCGACAACAAAGACGTGCTCGTTTTTCAAACGGCAGGACGAGGGGCAAATGTGGGAAGAATAGATGTGGAACTCGAAAAAACAAGAAGATAAAAGAGTTGCGGGTTAGTAAGCCCTCACTGTGTAAAGCAATTTTCCCTGCCAGTACTATGCTTTAACGTCGTTACGCGTCTTTGAACTTAGCCGGCACAAAAAAATTTTCAACAATGCTCAAAAAAAGAAACCTCATATTTTTTGTATTTAGTTTATTTACCGCCATTCTGGTGGCTCAAACCGAAACCAATCTTTACAGGCAAGCCCACAAAGCAGCCCTGAACCAGTGGGTTGATTCGGTTTACAACGGCCTGAGCCTCGATGAGCAGATAGGCCAACTGTTTATGCCCATTGTGGAATCCAACAGCAGTTGGAGAACACGGATTGCGGGCTACATAAACAATCAGAAGATAGGGGGCGTGCTGTTTTCGAAAGGTACGCTGAACGCGCAGGCAGAAATGACCAATTACATCCAGAGCATTGCCAAAACGCCGCTTTTTGTAGCACTGGACGGCGAGTGGGGACTTTCCATGCGCTTGGCCGATGCGCCCAGGTTTCCCCGAAACATAATCATCGGCGCCATTCACGATGAGGAAGCCTTAAAGCAATACGGACACGAAGTAGCTCGCCAATGCCGCGAAATGGGCATTCACATTAACTTCGCGCCGTCCATTGATGTGCACAGCAACCCCCGCAACCCAATTATCGGAACGCGCTCCTACGGAGAAAACCCGGCAAACGTGGCAAAACAGGGAATAGCCTTCGCGCGCGGAATGGAAGAGAACGGCGTGATGGCGGTAGCCAAACATTTTCCGGGACACGGCGACACATCGGAAGATTCGCACCATACGCTTCCCACCATTTCCCACGATATTAACCGATTAGACTCGGTGGAACTGCATCCGTTCCGGCAATACGTGAACGCCGGGTTATCGGGAATAATGCTCGGGCATTTAAACGTTCCGGCGTTGAATACCAACGGGATGCCGGCTTCATTGTCGTTCAATGTAGGCCAAAAACTACTGAAATCCCAACTGGGTTTCACCGGCTTGACATTTACCGACGGAATGGCCATGAAAGGCGTTTCCAATCAGCCCGAAATGAGCGTAAAAGCACTATTGGCAGGAAATGATATTATTTTAGGCGTGGTCAATCAGGAACGGGAATTTGCGCAAGTAAAACAAGCCGTGGAAAACGGAACAATTTCACGGCAAATGCTCGAAGAAAAAGTAAGAAAAATACTGGCTTACAAATATATACTCGGAGTTCATAACTTTAAACCGATAAATATCCGGACATTGAGCCAAAACATAAATTCATCGGAAAGCGAATGGACACAACGAAAAATTTACGACAAAGCCGTTACCCTGGTCAAAAACAACGATTCCGTGCTTCCGGTAAAGGCTTTGGACAAAAATCGCATCGCGGCGGTAGCCATTGGAGTTTCTTCACAAAACACCTTTCAAACGTTTCTGAAGAAATATACCGGTGTAACCGTTTTTCAAGCGGCAAACATCAACGGGTTAGCCGGGATAACACCCAAGCTGAAAGATTTTCAAACCGTAATTGTTTCTGTCCACTCCGCGCGAATGAACGACTCGCAAGCCTTGCAACAATTGCTGAAAAGTGCACCGAAATCGGTTCTGGTTCTGTTCGATTCGCCTTATACCCTGAATAATTTAAAAGCGTCAGGCACGAACGCCCAATCGCTCGTGGCGGCTTACGACAATACCGATTTTGCGCAAATGAGCGCGGCACAAGCTATTTTCGGCGGAATAGGCTTTGCCGGTAAACTGCCGGTTTCGGCCGGAGGTTTTGGGGTGAACACCGGCATCGACACAAAAAAAATCCGCCTCTCCTACTCGCTTCCCGAAGAGGCCGGAATCCAGTCATTATTGCTCAACAACATAGAAAGTATCGCTCTCGAAGGCGTTCGCCAGCGTGCTTATCCGGGTTGCTACGTGATGGTGGTGAAAGACGGAACGGTGATTTACGACCGCGGTTTCGGCCATTTTGAGCACGCTTCCGGATCGAGAGTTACCGATGAAACCGTTTACGACCTGGCGTCGATAACCAAAGCGGCGGCTACCGTTCCGGCGATCATGAAATTGTACGATGAAAAAAAAATCCGGTTGCAAGACAATATCGGACGCTTTGTTCCCGAAACCAAAGGAACCAACAAAGCGGGCATCACCATTCGCAACGCGCTGTTTCACGAAACGGGCGTTGTAGCGTTTATTCCGTATTACACCACCGCCATCAACCCCAACAGCTACACCGGATCGCTTTTCGGAAGGCGCTCTGCGCTCTACAACGCCCGTTACGCGGGGGCATGGGGGCGAACCGATTACAAGTTCATAACGTCGTTTATTTCCGGCAAACCGTCTGACGCATTCCACATGCCGGTAGCCAAAAACCTGTACGCCAGCGACAAGATGCACGATGCCCTGCTCCGGGACGTAATAGCAACGGAATTACGCTCCAGAACATATCGTTACAGCTGCCTGAATTTCATGCTGCTGAAAGAGGTTGTAGAGAACATTTCAAACACCGATTTGAACACCTATGTGAAGGATAATTTCTACAAAAAACTGGGAGCTGCAACCCTCACATTTCGTCCGCTGGATTATATATCGATCAACCATATCGCGCCCACGGAAAATGATCCGTTCTTTCGCAAGCAACAACTCCGCGGCTACGTGCACGATGAAGGGGCTGCGCTGTTCGGCGGAATATCCGGCAATGCCGGCCTTTTTTCCAACGCCAACGATTTGGCAAAACTATCGCAAATGTGGCTCAACGGCGGCGAGTACGGCGGCGAGCGCTTTTTGAGCGAAGAAACCGTGAACCTGTTCACCAAAACCAAAAGCCCCAACAGCCGCCGCGGACTGGGATTCGACAAACCCGACCCACGACGAAGCAGCTCCGGCCCCACCAGCCCGCTGACACCCATTTCGGTTTTCGGCCACACCGGATTCACCGGAACCTGTTTCTGGATAGATCCCGAAAATAAAATAACTTACATTTTCCTGTCCAACCGCGTCTTTCCCGAACGATCGCCCAACCGGCTCTCCAGACTAAAAATCAGGGAACGAATTCAGGATGAGATTTATAAAGCGATAAAATAAAAGTTCAATGTTTAGGGTTTAAAGTTCAATGCTTGAGAAAAAACCGAACCTTAAACCATAAACATCAACCGTCAAACAGAAACTATGCAACGAATTGTAAAATCCACCCAACTCACTTCCGATATCGAAAAAACAGTAGCGGAAATAAAGCACGATAAACTCTTCGTTCTGACAGACGAGCATACCGCCAAACTTTGCTATCCGCTGCTTTCGGGAATTGAACCGATTAAGAATGCCGGACAAATAGTTATTTCCGCCAACGACACCAACAAAACCCTCGAAAACCTGGCGCAAATATGGCGTCATCTCACGCAAAACGGCGCCACGCGCCACTCGCTGCTTATCAACCTGGGCGGCGGAATGATTACGGATATAGGCGGATTCGCGGCGGCTACATTCAAGCGCGGCATCAAATACATCAATATTCCCACTACGCTGCTGGGAGCCGTAGATGCCGCGGTGGGCGGAAAAACCGGAATAAATTTCGAAGGGTTTAAAAACGAAATCGGTTCTTTCTATCCTGCCGAATGCGTATTTATTTCGTCTCACTTTTTTTCCACGCTTAATCGCGAAGACATCCTTTCCGGATTTGCCGAGATGCTCAAACACGCGCTCATTCATTCCGAGGCGGAGTGGGAAAAACTGCTCGTTTTCGATGCCGGAAACATAGACTACGAGTGGCTTACCGAAGCGGCGTTCCGCTCCGTAACCATAAAAGAACACATAGTGGAAAAAGACCCGTTTGAGCACAACATCCGCAAAGCGTTGAACCTGGGACACACCGTGGGACATGCTTTCGAGAGCTTCGCGCTGGAAACGGGAAAACCCGTTCTGCACGGTTATGCCGTGGCGTGGGGATTGATTGCGGAGCTGTATTTATCGCACAGGATTTGCGGATTTCCGAAAGAAAAACTACAAAAAACAGTTGGTTTCATTCACAGAAATTACGGCGCGCTGCCCATCGGTTGCGACGATTACGCGCAGGTGTACGAAATTATGAAACACGACAAAAAGAACGAACACTCATCGTCTGTCAATTTCACGCTGCTGGCCGGCATCGGAGATATACAAATCAACCAAACGGCTGATAAGGAATTGATTTTTCAGTCGTTGGATTTTTATCGGGACAGTGTTGGCTTGTGATTCCTGCCCGCAACATTTATTTAGATGCTAAATATCGCCTTTCAGGCGGGTTAGGCAAACAAACGGATACTCACATAAAAAAATATTTTATGAAACAACATTCCACCAACTATTTCGACACTTTCATCGAAGTGGCCGAAGACACGAAAGTAACGCAAGGCACAAAACCGCCATCGAAAGGCGATAACAAAACCGTGGCGGAAATGCAATACGACATGATTGCCGGAAATCCCTACAAATACAGTTCCGACGATGTTTTCTTCCGTGTATTTGCCGATAGAAACAACATACCGGAAGACGAATACAAACCCGCACGCGAACAATTTTTCTCGAAAGGGCAACCGTGTTTCCGCGCATCGCCGCTAACAAAAACCTACGGTTTCGGAATCCACAGCAACAGCGAAGGCAAAATCGCGCTTTGCGGCATGGAATCGGATGATTACCGGAAATTCGTTGACGACGCGAACATCAAGAAAGTAAAAGCCATGAAATCGAAGAAATGAGTTGCTAATTATCAAATACAAATCACAAATATGTCTAACCCTCACTGCAATAAATTATGAAAGCAGCCATTCACACCCGATACGGGCCTCCCGAAATAGTGGAAATAAAAGACATTCCCAAACCAACGCCCAAAGACAACGAAGTACTCGTCAAGGTGCACGCTTCCACCGTCAACCGCACCGATTGCGGATTCCGCAGCGCAGAATACTTCGTTTCGCGCTTGTTTTCGGGGCTTTTTCGCCCCAAGCACCAAACCCTCGGATGTGAGTTTGCCGGAGTGGTGGAAGAAATTGGCTCACGGGTAACCTCTTTCAACATCGGAGACAACGTGTTTGGTTTTAACGACAACACCTTTGGCGGACATGCCGAATATTTAACCATCAACGAGAACGCGGCCATCACAACGTTGCCCGAAAACATGGACTTTTACACCGCCGCCCCCATTGCCGAAGGCGCTCATTACGCGCTCAACAACATCCGCGCATCCAAGATACAGAAAGGCCGGAACGCGCTGGTTTACGGCGCCACCGGCGCCATAGGTTCGGCGGCCGTGCAACTGCTCCGGCATTTCGGGGCAAACGTAACGGCCGTGGGCAATACCAAAAACGTAGAGCTGGTGAAATCGTTGGGAGCCGATGTGGTAATCGATTATCAAACGCAGGACTTCACGCAGGCCCGGACAAAGTTTCACTTCATTTTCGATGCCGTAGGCAAAAGTTCGTTCCGGCAATGCAAGCCGCTGCTTACCGATAAAGGAATTTACATTTCAACGGAGTTGGGGAGGAATTCGGAAAACGTGTTTTTGGCTATATCAACATCGTTTTCCAAAGGCAAGAAAGTATTGTTTCCCATTCCTGCCATCACAAAAGAAGACGTGAACTTCTTGAAACAGCTGGCCGAATCGGGAGAATTTAAGCCCGTTATCGACCGGCATTACACGTTGGAGCAAATTGTGGAAGCATACAAATACGTGGAAACCGGACAGAAAACAGGGAATGTGGTGCTAAGGGTTGTTGGACAAAAGTCGAAAAAATAAATACTTGCCTTTATGACCAGAACAGAAACAATT
>JAUNRY010000040.1:11482-12725 GCA_030539475.1 Bacteroidia bacterium
ACCGGACAGAAAACAGGGAATGTGGTGCTAAGGGTTGTTGGATGAAGGATGACAAAAGTCGAAAAAATAAATACTTGCCTCTATGACCAGAACAGAAACAATTATAGCCGTAGAAAACGTTCCCCAAAGCTCTCAGTTTTATCGGGATTTATTGCAATGTGAAAGTGCACACGGAGGAGAAACCTTCGAGGTACTGAAAGATAAAGACGATACCGTAATTCTGTGTTTGCACAAATGGGGCGACCACAACCATCCTACAATGATGAACGCGGACAATTCTGCCGGAAACGGACTCATCCTCTTTATCCGAGTAAGTGATTTGAATTCCATTTTCGAAAATGCTCAACAAATAAATGCCAATATTGAAAAGGAAATCCACTTCAACGAAAACTCCGGAAAACATCAATTTATCTTAAGAGATCCGGACGGTTATTATTTGATTATTTCGGAATAGCAAAAACACCATTCGAAGAAAGTAACAAATCATACATGGTAATATTAATAAACGGTGCCAGTTGCACAGGTAAAACTTACTTGGCGCAACAAATATTACAGCAATTTTCTTACACGTATTATTCTATCGACCACCTAAAAATGGGTTTATTTCGGGGCGATCCGAATTGTGGATTTACACCCACCGACGATGACGAAAAAATCACGAAACATCTTGCTCCCATCCTGGAAGGAATAATCCGGACAGCGTTGGAAAACAATCAAAATTTAACCATCGAAGGATGTTATTTTGATCCCGCATCCATAAAAAGGCTGCAAAATGAATATCCCGATGAATTGATAGCCCTCAGCATTGTAATGACTGATAAGTATTGTGCTAACCAATTTCAGCATAACATAAAAAAATACCGGTGTGTTATTGAAAACCGACAATATACCGAAGAGCGTTCTTTGGAACAATTCATTGCAGAAAACAGAAAAGTCGCCGATTTTTCGCACACTAACGGGTTTCATGTTTTCGAAGTAGATAAGGATTACAACTCTACCGTTGAAGAGATATTGAATTTCCTGAAGATTCGCGTTGCTCGCGCCGGTTTCTAATCGATGTGATGCAAAGCAAATCAACCTCCAGCTGTGTCAAAGTTCAACTTATCCGCTCCCGGCGGAAACTTTACCATGCTGTTCCCATCCTCTAATCTTTTTTATAAGGCTGTATCAAAAGCAACAAGGCATTCTAGTAACTTACAAATTGAAACTCTTTTGCTCGATGAGTTTGGCAAAGTTCTGAAAG
>JAUNRY010000308.1 GCA_030539475.1 Bacteroidia bacterium
ATTCACAAAAACGTAACAAACATTTTATCGGAAAAGTTTGTTTATCCGGTAGATATAATCAAAGCATTGCAGAAAGACGAAGAAACGTGGCGGAATTTTCAGAATTTTTCCGAGTCCTACAAACGGATTCGCGTTGCCTATATCCACGATGCGCGTGCCCGTGCAGATGAATTTGAGAAACGGCTGCGAAATTTTCTCACGAAAACCGGACAAAATAAGAAAATAATCGGCCACGGAGGAATAGATAAATATTATTGAATTTCAACTCTTTCAACGCCATTTCATCTTTTTAAAACCTTATAGTATGAATTCAATTAATGAAAATGCGCCGGTGAAAATCCGGCAAATTATTCAAGTGAAAGCCACTCCCGAAAAAGTTTGGAGCGTATTAACGAATATCGATGGATGGCCGGACTGGAATCCCGATATTATAAACGCCAAACTCAACGGACAATTAACTCCCGGCACCACGTTCGATTGGAAATCGGGCGGAACAAAAATCCATTCCACATTGCATACAGTACAACCGTTCGAAAAATTCGGATGGTCGGGAAAAGCAATGGGCTCGCTGGCAATTCATAACTGGACATTAACAAAAAACGGCAATGAAACCGAGGTACTTGTTGAAGAAAGTATGGAAGGTTTTTTGGTAAAACTTCTGAGAGGAATGATGCAGAAAACGCTGGATAAAAGTTCGGCAAGCTGGCTTCAACATCTGAAAACGGAATGTGAGAAACAATAACATAAGCGCCTGAAAATAAAAAACAAAATAAAATATGACACTATTCGGAATTTTACTATTACTGCTAATTGCCGCCATTTGCGGCTCCATTGGCCAATCGCTGGCCGGTTATAATTTGGGAGGCTGCATCATTTCCATCGTAGTTGGATTTATCGGGGCTTATCTGGGCACCTGGATGGCCGATAATTTGGGTTTACCCGAACTATTCACCATCGATATCGAAGGCAAACCCTTCCCGATCATCTGGTCCATTATCGGTTCGCTCCTGTTTGCGCTCATAGTCGGTTTCCTTCGAAGGGGAGTGAACAAGCGTGTTTAACTTACACCGATTACTAAACAAAAAATGGATATCCGTTTATTGCCAATAGGCTTGAAAAGCCATATTTTAGTTGCCTACGGCAAAACAACACTAAAAAACTCTGCCCGAAGCGGCGGTACTTATGGCTGTTAAGTACCGCCTTTCAGGAAGAATCAACCCCGGTGGGATATGCAGCGTCAGGGTTGGCAGGCAATATTGAACAATTTTAAAATTTACGCTGAAAATCAATAAGTATGGCAGCAACATCTTTAGAAAACATCGACCAATACATCGCAGGTTTCAGCGGCGATGTGCGGGAAAAACTGCAAACAATCCGTGAACTCGTTCACAACACCATTCCCCAGGCGGTTGAATCCATCAGTTACCAAATGCCCTCGTTTAAATACAACGGCAAAATTCTGGTGTACTTCGCGGCATTTAAAAACCACATCGGGTTTTACGCCACGCCCGAAGCCAACATCGCCTTTAAAGACGAACTTTCGGCGTACAAAACCACCAAAGGCACGGTTCAATTGCCTTACGACAAGCCGATTCCGACGGAATTGCTCCGAAAAATGATACTTTTTAAAGCTACTTCCAACGAAATAAAAAAGAAAAAATAAAAATGATAAGAAACCTCATCCTTTTAGCTATTGTAATCATAGCAATAGCAATGATTTATCTCGGTTACACAGGCAGTATGCTCCCACCTATACTCACCGGCGTAGGATTTCTGCTAATTGCTTACTTGCTCTATAAACGAAATTCAATTTTTTGATGAGCAAGGAACAACTTTTGTACACGGTATACCAACATCCGCTGCTCACCCAATCGGATTTGGCCCAGCTTTGCCGTGCCCACGAGAAAGTTACGTTCAGAAAAAACAGCCTTTTGCTGCAAAGCGGGCAAACGGCAAACGAATATCTGATTATTGAAAGCGGCCTGATGCGCTCGTTTGTAATGGATACGGACGGGAACGACATCACCACCAATTTTTTCTCCGAGGGAGAAATCGTCATTGAAGTATCGTCGCTTTTTCAGCGCATCCCCACGCGCGAAAACATTCAGGCACTGACCGATTGCACGTGTTGGAAAATAGATTTCGACGTGTTTCAGCACCTTTTCCATTCCATCAAAGGTTTCAGCGAGTGGGGGCGGAGTTGGATGGCGGGCGAACTGTTCCGCTTCAAACAACGCTCGATAGAAATGATTGCCGA
>JAUNRY010000041.1 GCA_030539475.1 Bacteroidia bacterium
CAAAGGGAAGTCTGACAATGAATCGGTTATTGAAGTCGGTTTCGGGGAAAAAAGATCGGAAATTTCTGTTCCTGCCGGAAATTTTGAAATACCGGTAGGCACTTTTCAACTGCAAAATGTGGGTTATGCTTCCATAAAGCTCCAAGGCAAAAGCAAAACCGGAAACGAGTTTGCCCGTATTGAGTCGTTCATTATTCAAACCGACGAAAAACCAACCTATGTACACAACTTTTCCGATTACTGGGGCAGGAGAGGCCCTTCGGTACATTTTCGCTACACCATGCCGGAAGAAACTGTTGAGTGGTTCTACAACGAAATTACCGTGCCCAAAGGAAACGACGTTATCGGAAGTTACTACATGGCCAATGGTTTCGGCGAAGGATATTTCGGCATTCAATGCAACTCCGAAACCGAGCGGCGCGTGCTGTTTTCGGTTTGGAGCCCTTTCGATACACAAGACCCGAAACTTATTCCCGATAGCCTGAAGATTAAATTGCTGCGCCGCGGAGAAGGCGTGCATATCGGCGAGTTCGGCAACGAAGGTTCCGGCGGGCAGAGTTTCCTGCGCTACAACTGGAAAACCGGCAAAACCTACAAATTCCTCACGCAAGTGAAACCCGACGGCAAAGGAAACACCGTTTACACCTCGTATTTCTTTGCTGCCGATGAAAACCGCTGGCGGTTAATCGCTTCATTTTTGCGTCCGCAAACCGATGTACACTACACGCGGGCACACTCTTTTCTCGAAAATTTTATTCCGCAACAAGGTTACCTCACCCGCAAGGTGATGTTCGGGAACCAATGGTTCAGAACCGTCGACGGAAAGTGGATGGAGTCGGAAGAAGCCGTTTTCACCTACGATGAAACCGCCAGAAAACAGGCACGGCTGGATTATCGCGGCGGATACGACAAACGAAGCAACGCATTTTTCCTTCAAAACTGCGGTTTTTTCAACGAGTCCACGGCTCTCAATTCCAACTTCACCCGGAAAAAAGAAAACAAGCCTCCGCAAATCGATTTTGAACAACTCGAAAAGTTGTAGAATACAGCTTTTTTACTGCAACTTTTGTCTGCTGATGTGACAGAATTAACAATTTAATTTATTTTCACATCCCGATGAGTTATTATTATTTTCTTATTTCTATCTTTGCTATCAGTTTAGAATATTCAAACAATAAAATAAGAACACACATGAAAAGATCAATGTATTTGATGATGGCGTTTTCAGCCATGTTGGTTTTAGCAATCTCTTGTAAACCAAAACAAAGCGCTTATAAACAAGTATACGAAGCTGCCAAAGAAAGAGAAATGCAGCAAACGGCTTCGCAACCCACTGTGGTAAAAGACGCTGCACCGCTGCCTCCGGTAGAAGTATCGGTGCGAAAAGAAAAAGTGGAGCCGGTTCTCGCTTCCGATGCGGCCAACCTCAGAAACTTCAGCGTGGTTATTGCCTCGTTGAGTGTTAAACTGAACGCCGAATCGCTGAAAACCAGAATGCAAAACGAAGGCTATCCCGTAATTCTGGCCGAGAACGAGCAAGGAATGTACCGCGTTATCGTGGCCAGCTACGACGATAAAGCTTCGGCTGCGGCAAAACGCGACGAAATTTATCAAAAATATTCCGCCCTGGGAAATACCGATTACCTACGAAGGACTTACGGCGTGCCTTTCAACGATCTCTGGATTTTGGAAAGACAATATTAACCCCACGGAAGACGGATGTCGGAAAACCCGGTGTCCGCCGCTGCGCAATGAACTTATTAAGAAGCTGTCTCGTTACATAATAGAGGCAGCTTTTTCGTATAACGAATGATGAAAGTAAGATTTTTAGGCACCGGAACATCTACGGGAGTTCCCGAAATCGGTTGCAAATGCAACGTTTGCACCTCGCCGGATAAAAAAGACAACCGGCTGCGATGCTCCGTTCTGGTGGAGACAGACGATACACGCATAATCATTGACTGCACCCCCGATTTTAGGCAGCAAATGTTGGATTTGCCTTTCAAAAAAATCGACGGATTGCTCATCACGCACGAGCATTACGACCACGTGGGCGGATTAGACGATTTGAGGCCTTTCTGCCGGTTCGGAACAATAGACGTGTATGCCGAGGCAAATGTGCAGCAAGCATTTATTCGGAGAATGCCGTACTGTTTTGGAAAAAAACGCTATGCCGGCGTACCCGATATAAGGATACGCCCGATTGACGCCCTCCGGCCTTTTCACCTAAAAAACGTGGAGATTATTCCCGTGCGGGTAATGCACTACAAACTTCCCATTTTGGGTTTCAGGATAAAAAATTTCGCGTATCTTACCGATGTGAAATATTTGCCCGAAGAAGAGTTAATGAAATTAACCGGACTCGATGTGTTGGTAATAAGTGCGTTGCGTAATGAAACGCACATCTCGCACCAAACATTGGCCGATGCCGTTAAACTGTCGGAAAAAATTAATGCGAAGCAAACCTATTTCACGCACATGAGCCACCAGATTGGATTGCATGAAACTGTCAACAGCCAATTGCCCTTAGGGTGCTCGCTGGCTTACGACGGATTGGAAATTATGATGTAAAATACACAATTTTGTTTTTTTAACTATGTTTGATGCAGCGTTTTTACACATTTTCCATCTATATAATAAATGAACAGTAAATAAAGCATTTAATTTTTTGTATATTTGTGCAGTATATTATGAAAATAATAGCTGAGGGAGTTAAACCAAACATGCGAATTGCAGTCAGAAATAACGAATTGAATTATTTAAAACAACAATTAAAAATAGAGGGAAAAACTATGAAAACTAAAAACTTAATTATTTCAGTTTTGCTGGCCTTGACGCCCATTCTGGGTTTTGCCCAAGAGTGGGACGACATTTATGCCGATCCTTCTCAAAATACTGCACCCGTAAGGGTTCAGAAACAAGAACCGCAAAAGAAAAAAATTGTGGTTGTTGAAGGGAAAGCATCCAATATGGAAGTTCAGGCTAACGGACGAAACATTGATGAATATAACCGTCGCGGACAAAACGATTTGGCTGAAAACGATACTGTTTATACAGAAGATTCGGTTTATGATCAATACGAATATACCGACCGTATAATCAGGTATCACGATCCGGAATCGAGCGTAAAAATTACCGGAGCCGATGAGGTTACCGTATATGTTGGCGACGATATTTATTCCGATTACTACGAAAACCGTGGTTGGGGTTCCAACTTCTACTACGGAATGGGAATGGGCTGGAACAGCTATTATCCTTGGTATGATCCCTGGTACGACCCCTGGCATTACGGTTACGGATGGGGTTATAGCCGCTGGCACAGCCCCTGGTACTACAGCCATTGGCACAGCCCTTGGTATTACGGCGGCTGGCACAGCCCCTGGTATTATAGCAGCTGGTACTCACCCTGGTATTACGGTGGTTATTACTCGCCTTGGCATTACGGTTACGGTGGATGGTACGGCGGCGGATATTACAGCGGATTCTACGATGGATATTACTCCGGTTTAACCAACAACCGCTCCGGCCGCAGCACAGGCGTTTACAGAACAAGTTCGGCTAATTCGGCCGGAAGGTCTTCTGTAGCCGGTATAGGCAGGGCATCGAGAGCATCAACCCGCTCATCGGCTTTAGGAAGCTCAAGCAGAGTGGCGTCGGGCAGAAGTTCATCGATTTCCGGAAGAAGTTCCGAGGCATCCTCCAGAACACGGATTATCGATAACTCGGGCAGGGTTTACGATTCAAGATCGGGACAAGTTATCAACAGAAGCTCGTCGGCAACCCGTTCATCATCTGCACGAACAATCGATTCTAATTCAAGAATCTACAACAGCAGAAGTTCTTCGGCCACTTCACCCGCAAGAAGCAGCGGCAATACGTATCAAAGAAGCTCTTCGAGCAGAAGCAATACATACTCAGCTCCTACCAGAAGTTCGAGTTCTACCAGAAGCCGCAGCACGTATTCAACTCCTTCCAGAAGTTCGAGCAGCTCTTCCAGAAGCAGCACCTATTCGGCTCCTTCCAGAAGCAGTTCTTCATCCATGGGCTCCTCATCGAGCAGAAGTTCATCTTCCGGATCCTTTGGTGGCGGAAGCAGCGGGCGCAGCAGCGGAGGCGGACGTCGTTAAACAATGAAAATAATTTATGACTGCTTCGTGAAAAACTCAAGCGAGATTTTGTATGAAGCAGTCATTTTTTATCCGGAAAACAAATAAAAACTATATTAAAATGAAAAAAATCGCATATTTTATTTTCACATTAATGTTCTTTGCAAACTATTCCTATTCACAGGGAGAAGTAGAGGCTTTGAACTATTCCCGCAACGAACTTTACGGAACCGCACGCTCTATGGCAATGGGTAACGCTTTCGGTGCGCTGGGCGGCGATATTACCGGCGTCTTCATCAATCCCGCCGGAATTGGGGTTTACAGAAGTTCGGAAGTAGTGGGCACATTGGGATTCATGCAAAACAACGCCAACGTGGGCGATATCAACAAAAATATATCCGATTTGAGTTTGCACAACCTGGGTTTCGTGGGATATTTTCCGTTGAGAAACGATGTAATGCCGATGATTAATTTCGGATTTTCGTTCAACAGGCAGAAGACAATGAAAAACGAAATAAACGGAGTTGGAGACGGAGCAAGCAGTATGGTTGATTATATCGTTGACAGAAGCTACGGTATTAATCCGGTTAACCTGGAAATGGGCGAAAACAAGCCCGACCCGTTTCTTGGTCCCGACTGGTTATCGGTTTTGGCATTTAACTCGTGGTTAATTAATGAACATCAGGCCGCCAACGGAGATTATTATTATACGCCTTTAAATACAGGAAGCGGGGCGCCCCGGCAGGAAATAATTTTGTCTCAACGGGGATATATCGATAATTACGATTTTACCATCGGAACCACGCTCAACAACGTGTTGAATATAGGTTTGGCATTGAATATTTTCGATATCAGCCACTATCTTTTCACCGATTTCCTCGAAGATTTCAACAACAGCGGAGGGTATACGCTAAACAATGAAATTACAACCAGCGGAGCCGGTGTGGGCGCCAAACTGGGGGTGATTTACCGACCCGTAAATGCGTTCAGGATTGGCCTTGCTTATCACACACCTACCTGGTATTCCATGTCGGAAATTTATCAAGCTCGGCTTGATGATGATTTAGGAGCTTTCGTAACGGATCCCGACTATGAAAAAGGATGGGTTAACTCGGCAAAGTTCAGGAACGATTACAACCTGAAAACTCCCGATAAATGGGTGTTGAGCGCCGCTGCCGTTTTAGGAAGCAACTTTATCTTAAGCGCCGACTACGAACTTATGAACTACACGAACATGAAACTGAGTGTTCCCTCAAGGCCTAACCTGACAGAGGAACAGAAAGAAATTGATGCTCATTGGTACGATGAGGATAATAGTTACATAAAGAAAGATTTTAAAGCTGCATCAACGGTTAAAGTAGGCGCTGAATACAGATTCACGCCGCAATTTTCCGGAAGATTGGGATATGCCTGGATGCAAAATCCGTACGACGCCGATTTCGCGCAAGCAGGCGACGCCGGCATATCCGGTTCAAACACCATTTACAGAATAGAAGGAGATACCAACTATTTTACCGGAGGTTTGGGTTATCGTTTCAACAGAAACTTTTATGCCGATTTGGCGGTGGTTTATCAAACTCAGGAAGATCAGCTGTACCCGTTCCCTAATTTATATAATTACAACGGCGATACGCGAGGCGAACTGGTGATTGACGCCTCTCCCTTCGCTTTGAAAAATACATCCGTAAGAGGATTATTGACATTGGGTTACAGGTTTTAGATAATTCATGATTTTTTAGTAAAAAGCCGGGCGGTTTCTTGCAAACTGTCCGGCTTTTTTGTTTCCCAACTACCAACTTGTGGCTCCACAGCCATTCGGGTCGATTCCAAATTCTCAATCCTCAATCCTCAATCGTAAATCGTAAATCTACATCAATCTTCCCTATGGGTGTCCACTTCCGATAAAGTGATGTTTTCAGATTCAGGTATCTCTTCTTTTACTGTGGTTTCGGGCAAAACGTAATAGTCATCAATCTTTTCCACGCCTTCCAGCTGCCATTTATTCACGTTTATCATTTCGGTCAGCAGGGTTTTCATCTGCATGGAGGCTATTTTCATCAATCCGCTGTTTAACGCGGCTTTTTTCACCTGTTCTTTCGCCAGGTCCTGAATAAGCTGAATGTCTTTCCGGCTGATAAAATTGAACAAATCGTCCTCGAAATAATAGTAATCGAAATCGGGGTCGAGCGAAAGGATTTCGGGTTTAGGAAAGGCTGTGAGTGTTATTTTTTTGTTTTCGCTGTCAACTTCCCATTTGCATTTTTCAATGTCGTAGCCAATGAGCACTTTCGCCTTCACAATAACCAGCGCTTTTTTGGTGGAGGGGATGAATTTCAGCAGTTTTTTCGTGTTTTCGTAGTTGTAAATTTCGTTCATCTGTCCTTCGGCCACCACAATTTTAAACACCCGGCGGATACTTTCCACAACGGTATGGGAAGAGGTGGTGGTTGTGGAGTTGGAACCGCCTGATTTATTGAGAAGCCTGGAAACTGTAAAAACGATAACGGCGCCGACAATCGATCCGAAAATTAAAAGCCCCAGCATATTGTTTCCGCCGCCCACGAACGTAGGCCGGAAAAAGATGGAGTAGATGAATCCGATGAGTATCAGCAACAGCAGCGCGGCCGCTATCCAAATGGCAATTTTAAATTTTCTCATTAATCTAAGTTTTTTACAGATAATACTTACGTGATAACGTTTCGGTGCGCGGAACGATAATTTTTACTGCGTTGGAGATAAGGTGTTGTGTTTGATTGTGTTTTCCGGCCTCCCGTTTATTCTTGCAGCTCCATCGCGCGAAGCGCCTATCGCCGTAGGCTTATCTTCAGTATGTGCAGGCAAAGGTAAGAAAAACTTTTCCTTGAGTAAAAAAGAGTTGCCAAATATTCTACTTTGTACCAAGTTTTACTCAAAAAATGCGATTGGAATTGGTTATTTTTGTGTAAATTTGCAAACTAAAACGACGAATGTATAAACACCCCTTCCTTTTCGCATCCACAATTCGTTCGTTGATTTTTTCCAAGTCAACAAATCACTCAATTTTTTATCCACATGAAGAATTCTGACAGACGAGGCTTTTTAAAGCAAACGGCCGCCTGGGGCGCCATAGCCGTTGCGCCGGCATTGACAAGTTGCGCCACCGGCACAAAAAACACCGACATGAGCGGTAAATTTGCGCATCACGTGTTCTTTTGGCTGAAACAAGCCGATGACCCACAAGTAAGGAGCGATTTCAGAGACGCGCTCATTAAACTGGCATCAATAGAAACCGTGCGATTCAAACACATTGGAACGCCGGCAGCAACCAACCGCGAAATTATCGACACTACGTACACTTTTTCGCTGCTCGTTGTTTTCGACGATGAAAAAGAACACGATATTTATCAGGAACATCCCATCCACGACGAATTTCGCGAAAAATACGCCGATTGGTGGACACGTGTTCAGATTTACGACACAATATAAATTTACGTGCAGAGGCGCAATGCTTTGCGCCCGAAAAAACAAGATCATTAGTTAAATGGACAAATCAATTAAAAAAGTTATTCTGTTGGGTTCGGGAGCCTTGAAAATAGGGCAGGCGGGCGAATTCGATTATTCAGGGTCGCAGGCGTTGAAAGCGTTGCGCGAAGAAGGCATCGAAACGGTGCTCATAAATCCCAACATCGCAACCATTCAAACTTCCGAAGGCGTGGCCGACACTGTTTATTTTCTTCCGATTACGCCCTTTTTTGTGGAGAAAGTTATTGAGAAAGAAAAGCCCGACGGCATTCTGCTGGCCTTTGGCGGGCAAACGGCGTTGAATTGCGGTACGGAGCTATACCAAAGCGGCGTGCTCGAAAAATACGGCGTGAACGTGTTGGGCACTTCGGTGGAAGCCATTATGATTACCGAAGACCGCGACTTGTTTGTGAAAAAACTCAACGAAATTGATGCCAAAACCCCGGTTTCACAAGCGGTGGAAAGCATGGAAGACGCGCTAAAAGCCGCTCACGAAATAGGATTTCCGGTGATGGTGCGCTCGGCGTATGCCTTGGGCGGCTTGGGTTCGGGAATTTGTGCCAACGAAAAAGAGTTTAAAGCGTTGTGCGAAAGCGCGCTGTCGTTCTCGAAACAGATACTGGTGGAAGAGAGCCTGAAAGGGTGGAAAGAAATTGAATTTGAGGTAATCCGCGATAAAAACGACCACTGCTTCACGGTGGTTCCGATGGAAAATTTCGACCCGCTGGGAATTCACACGGGCGAAAGTATCGTGGTTGCGCCCATCATCACGCTCACCAAAGAACAAATTGCCCTGCTCGAAGACATCGCGCGGCGCGTTGTCCGCCACATCGGAATTGTGGGCGAGTGCAACATCCAATACGCGTTTAACGTAGAAACCAACGATTACCGCATCATAGAAATAAATGCCCGGCTGAGCCGCTCCTCGGCGCTGGCATCCAAAGCCTCCGGCTATCCGCTGGCGTTTGTCGCCACCAAACTTGCGCTGGGTTACTCGCTCGACCGGATAGGCGAAATGGGAACGCCCAATTCGGCCTACGTGGCGCCGTCGGTAGATTACATGATTGTGAAGATACCGCGCTGGGATTTGTCGAAATTTGCCGGAGTGAGCCGCGAGATTGGTTCATCCATGAAATCGGTGGGAGAAATTATGTCCATTGGGCAATCGTTTGAAGAGATTATCCAGAAAGGCTTGCGGATGATAGGGCAGGCAATGCACGGTTTTGTGGGCAACCGCGATCTTACGTTCGATAACGTGGAAGAAGCGCTTTCCAATCCTACCGATTTACGCGTTTTTGCCATTGCCGATGCTTTTGAAAAAGGATATTCGGTGGATCAGATTGAAGCGCTCACCAAGATTGACAAGTGGTTCCTCGAAAAGCTGGAAAATATTTACAAGTACACGCACGTTCTTTCGCAGTACAAGAAAATAGACGACTTGCCGAAAGATGTTCTCGCGGAAGCCAAACGATTGGGATTCTCCGATTTCCAGATTGCCCGTTACGTGGAAGACCCGCAGGGAACAATGGAAAACGAACTCATCCGCGTGCGCGAACACCGCAAAAAACTGAATATTGTGCCCGTTGTACGGCGCATCAATACGGTGGCGTCGGAAGAGCCGGAGAAAACCAATTATCTCTATTTCACGTACGGAGCCTCCGAAAGGGGAGAAACAGGGCGTGGAACATCTCCTCTTTCGGAGGGGCCTGGGAAGGCTGAAGCAATTATCGTGCTGGGCTCCGGAGCCTATCGCATCGGTTCGTCGGTTGAGTTCGACTGGTGCTCGGTAAATGCCGTGCAAACCGCGCGAAAGCTGGGTTACGAGTCGGTAATGATCAATTACAACCCCGAAACGGTTTCTACCGATTACGATATGTGCGACCGCCTTTATTTTGATGAACTTACCTTTGAGCGTACGCTCGATGTCATCGATATAGAAACTCCCAAAGGCGTTATCGTGTCCATGGGCGGCCAGATTCCCAATAACCTGGCCATGAAGCTGCACCGTCAGAACGTGCCCATTCTGGGAACATCGCCCGAATCGATCGACCGTGCCGAAAACCGCCATAAATTCTCCGCCATGTTAGACCGGTTGGGCATCGATCAGCCGCGCTGGAAAGAGCTTTCGAGCTACGAGGAGGTGGACAAGTTTATAGAAGAGGTGGGCTTTCCGGTGTTGATTCGCCCTTCTTACGTGCTTTCGGGAGCGGCCATGAACGTGTGCTACGACCGGGAACAGATGCGCCGTTTTCTGGAACTGGCTGCCAACGTATCGAAAGAATACCCCGTGGTGGTTTCGGTTTTCATGCAAAACGCCAAGGAAGTGGAAATGGACGCGGTGGCAAAAGACGGCGAAATTGTGGAGTATGCCATCTCGGAACACGTGGAGTTTGCCGGAGTGCACTCGGGCGACGCTACGCTGGTTTTTCCGGCGCAAAAAATCTACTTCGAAACCATGCGCCGCATCAAAAAAATATCGCGCCAGATTGCCAAAGAATTACAGATAAGCGGGCCGTTCAACATTCAGTTTCTGGCCAAAAACAACGAGATAAAGGTGATAGAGTGCAACTTGCGCGCCTCGCGTTCGTTTCCGTTTGTGTCGAAAGTTATCAAGCACAACTTTATCGATACCGCCACGCGCGTGATGCTGGATGCGCCTTACGACAAGCCCGACGGCACGGTTTTCGACCTCGACCACATCGGCGTGAAATCGTCGCAGTTCTCCTACTCGCGCTTGCAGAAATTCGACCCCATCCTGGGTGTGGATATGGCATCGACGGGAGAAGTGGGGTGCATTGGCGATGATTTCAACGAGGCTATCCTGAAATCGATGCTATCGGTGGGATACATGGTTCCGAAGAAAGGGATTTTAATTTCGTCGGGAGAAGTGAAATCGAAAGTAGATTTGCTGGAGGCCTGTAAGTTGCTTCACGCCAAAGGATACGACCTGTATGCCAGCCACGGCACACAACAATTTCTGGCCGAAAACGGCGTAGAAGCCACCGACGTGGCGTGGCCCGACGAAGAGGGCGAACACAATATCCTGGAAATGATTACGCACAAAAAGTTTGACTTGATTATCAATATCCCGAAAGATATTACCAAGCGCGAGCTTACCAACGGGTATATCATCCGCCGCGGCGCCGTGGATTTCAATATCCCGCTGATTACCAACGCGCGGCTGGCATCGGCGTTTATCACGGCTTTCTGCACGCTGGATAAGGAGCAATTGAGAATTAAGAGCTGGCAGGAGTATTAGAACAGGCTTGGAGATTAAAGAGCCAAGGCAACAGGCTTAAACTGCCCCGATTTTTTTCGGGGCAGTTTTTTGTTGGAAGCTGTGTTACAGATGTTCTGCCTACATGTCCCGAACGGGACGGACAACAATAGCCGTGGGTGCAAACCTACGGTAATGGAACGGGCAGAAAAACAACGCCGCAGGTGTTGAACAATACACACTCCACACCTTTCGGAGTCGGCACCGCCGATGCACCGTTTCCCGTGCGTTTCACGAGACTTCTCCCTACGGTCGAAGTGACGAAGCCTGTGCGGTAGAGAGAGTGAAAGAAGGCTGTATCAAAAGTAAATTCTAAAGAAGAGCAGCTTAGAAATTGAAAGTAATTTGAACTATCTTGTCCCGACTGGGACTGAATATGAATAACCCCGTACGCAGTGCGGGGCGATACAATACCACGAACCCCGTCCCCGCAGGGGGCGAATTGAACCCCTGTCGGGGCTCTGCCGGCCGCTTTCCCCGTTTCCGTGCGTTTCACACACGGTTATTCATAGTTAAGTTCTTTCAGAACTTTGCCAAACTCGTCGGGCAAAAGAGTTTCAATTTGTAAGTTACTTAGAATACCTTTTTATTTTGATATAGCCTCATGTTAAAAAATTCACCTTACTGCTCCCCTTCCGCCGGCACATCCGGATTTTTTGAACTGCGGCGGCGGACGGCGGCGTTGGTGCTTTCAATAGCCTGAGCCACCGTGTCGGCAAAGTGCGTGAACGCATCGGGATTCACCATTTTGCTCACCGTGAGGAATGGCACAAGCCGCGCGTTAATGAGTTGCAGCAGCGGCTTTTTCAGCTCGCTGGCCGATGCGCCTTGGGTATTGAGCGCCACCGCTTTTTCATACGCCACGCGTTTGGCCGTGAAATCTGTTTGCGCGGCGCGCAGGTTGGCAACGGCTTCGGAAACGCCGGGCAGGGCGTCGATGTGCGGCCGGAGCGCCGGAGCCGACAAATCCATCAGCAGGGCTTCGATGTTGGAAGACTGGTCGGCATAATTGAGGCGGAGAATTTTCAGTTTGTATTTCTCCATCACGGCATACAACGCTTTTCCGGCCGTGCTGTATTGCTCCAGCGGCATGGCGCGGTAGCCTTTGAGCACGGCGTTGAGGGAGCGCGTAGCGGTTTCTACCTGGGCGTCGGCGTCTTCCATTTCGGAGAGGACGCGGTCGCGCTTAATGGCTTCCGTAATCCGGTCGGACAGCGTTTGCATTTCCCCGAAAAGGGGTTTCAGGAATGGATCTTCGGCGAGTGCCGTTTCGTCTTTGTAGAGTACAAGCAGCCGGTCTGATGTGTCGTCCACCTCGGTGGTACGGGCGCTTGTTGACAATTTGTTCATACGCTTAAAGTTTTAAATTAACAAATGGATGTTGTTACGTTGAATCAGTCAGTAGAGAGTTCCGCCGTCTGTTTTTTGGGTTTGCCTGTTTAGTTGAGGCTTCACTCACATTGCTTTTCGTATTCGCCTGTTTAGGCAACGCTTCCCGCACATTGGTTTCTGTGCTCGATTAATTGGTTAAGAGCTCCCGCACATTGTTTTTTGTGTTCAACTGTTTAGTTGAGAGCTCCGCGGATTGCTTTCCGCTTTCGCCTGTTTAGGCGAAGGCCTGCATTTTCATTATCTTAGTTTTGCAAAGATAGTGTTT
>JAUNRY010000042.1 GCA_030539475.1 Bacteroidia bacterium
CATCACCCGCCTGAAAGGCGGCACTTAACAGCCATAAGCACCGCCACTTCGGCGGAAGGCCCTTTTCAATTCAACACACACAACGGCACGTTCAACACGCACAAACCAAGCATCAACACCCGCAAATCAACGTTCGCCAAAGGCCAACGCAAGTCCGCCATTCATAAATCCGACATCAACAAAAACAAGTTCAAATCAGGCAAATGCACCGCGCCTTTCAACAAAAGAAAACCGCCGTTCAACGTTCGTTAATTCTGTTTCAACAACCACAAATCAGTATTCAACAAAGGCAACGCCAAATTCAACAGGCACAACCCCGCGTTCAACAAATACCAATCAACTTTCAACGAGTATAAAACCAAATTCAACATCTGCAATACGCTCTTCAACGCACATACACCATCATTCCACGGCTTGTCCGTTCAAAAAATTAGTTTTCAGGGTGCACTCAGAACTCAAAACTCACAATTCCATACTATTTTTCCCCCAATTTCATCTTTTTTCTCAATTATTCCTTTATCTTTGCAACATATTTACACGTTGCGATGATTTTTTCACATTCAACATACACCTCCTCTTTCCCAATGACTATGACCCCTTGGGGGGTTATATAATTTCATCACATCCGCACGGCAGCGCTGTTTGCCATTTGCAAATCAACCGGTTTGCAACCCTACCATCCACCATTTTATTACATTAAAAACCGTTGAGAACGGTAAAAAAATACATTTATTCACGATGAAAGTTATGAAATTCGGAGGGACATCCGCAGGGACTCCCGAAAGTATGCTTTTAGTCAAAAATATCGTTGAGTCGGAAAAAGAACCCGTAATTGTCGTGGTTTCGGCATTAGGCGGCATTACCGACAGGCTTTTACTGGCAGCTGATTTCGCGCTAAACGCTAACTCAAGCTACAAATCGATATTGGAAGAAATCATTTACCGCCATCAGGATGTAATTGACAAGAGAGTTGTCTCTGCCGCCGATAAATCGGATCTCAAACAGAGAATAGAACCCATGTTCGAAGATTTGCGCAACATTTTGCGCGGGGTTTTTCTGATTGGCGACCTCTCGCAGAAAACATCCGACAAGATTGTCAGTTACGGCGAACGCCTTTCCTCACTCATTCTCAGCAAAGTGATAGACGGGGCTCGGCTTTACGATTCCACGCAATTCATCAAAACCACCAAACAGTTCAAGCACCATATCCCCGATATCTCCCGCTCCAACGAACTTATCCGCCAAACATTTCTGAACGAGCCGCTTGCCAACGTTTCCATAGTGCCGGGATTTATCTCTTCGAGCAAGGAGGGCGACGATATTACCAACCTCGGACGCGGCGGATCGGACTACACGGCTGCCATCGTAGCCGCCGCCCTCGATGCAACCGTGCTGGAAATATGGACAGACGTGGATGGATTCATGACGGCCGACCCACGCATCATCAATTCGGCCTATGTAATTGAAGAACTTTCGTTTACAGAAGCCATCGAGCTATCCAATTTCGGTGCAAAAGTCATTTATCCGCCCACCATTTTCCCCGTTTACCACAAAAGCATTCCCATCCGCGTAAAAAACACCTTCAAACCCGATTCCGAAGGAACGCTCATCCGCGACATCAAACCCACGCCAAACGGGAAAATCATAAAAGGCATTTCTTCGATAAACGACACCGCCCTCATCACCATACAAGGGCTTGGCATGGTGGGCGTTATCGGTGTGAACAAACGGATTTTCTCCACGCTGGCCGACAACGGCATCAGCGTGTTTCTGGTGTCGCAGGCCTCGTCGGAAAACAGCACTTCCATCGGTGTCCGCACGCAAGACGCGCCGCTGGCTCAAAAGGTACTGAGCAACGAATTCGCCAAGGAAATTGAGATGGGAAGCATCAACGAAATCATGGTGGAATACGATTTAGCCACCATTGCCGTGGTGGGGCAAAACATGAAACACGTGCCGGGAGTGGCCGGTAAGTTTTTCGGAACGTTGGGCAGGGGCGGCATCAGCGTGGTTGCGCTGGCGCAGGGCGCGTCGGAAACCAACATTTCCTGCGTGATAGAAAAAAGCAACCTCAAGAAAGCGCTCAACATCATCCACGATTCGTTCTTCCTCTCGCCTTTCCAGGAATTAAACCTTTTCGTTGTCGGAACCGGAACGGTAGGCAGCAAGTTGCTGGCGCAAATCAAGAAGCAAAAACATTTTCTGGAAGAACAAAACAAGTTGAAAATAAACATTGTAGGCATCGCCAACGGACGACGTGCCCTGTTCTGGCGCGACGGAATTCCGCTCGAAAATTATTTCGAAAACCTGATGACAAACGGCGTTAAAAGTTCTCCGCAACTCATTCGCGACGAGATTTTCAACATGAACATCTTCAACTCCGTTTTCGTGGATTGCACGGCAAGCACAGCGGTTTCTGAATTGTACGGCGATTTAATTTCGCGAAATATCTCCGTGGTTACGGCCAACAAAATAGCCGCTTCGTCCGATTATAAAAACTACCACAACCTAAAGGAAACGGCGCGAAAAACCGGCGCCAAATTTCTTTTCGAAACCAATGTGGGAGCGGGTTTACCCATTATCAACACAATGAATTCGCTCACCAATTCGGGCGATAAAATCGTGAAACTGCAGGCGGTTCTGTCCGGAACGCTCAACTTCATTTTCAACACGTTGAGTGAAGATATCCCTTTCAGCAAAGCCGTAAAAATGGCAGTTGAAGCGCAATTTGCCGAACCCGACCCGCGCATCGATTTAAGCGGCCTCGACGTAACCCGCAAGCTGGTAATCCTTTCGCGCGAAGCGGGCGCCAAAGTAGAACAGCAAAACGTGCAAAAGAACCTGTTCATCCCGCAAAAGTATTTCGACGGCACGTTAGATGAATTTTGGGCAACCATTCACGATATGGACGAAACTTTTGAAAATCGCCGCAAGCAATTGGAAAAAGAAGACAAAAAACTTCGTTTCATTGCCACTTACAACAATGGCGCGTGCGAAGTGGGGCTGCACGAAGTGGAAAAAGGGCATCCGTTTTACGACCTCGAAGGCAGCAACAACATCATCATGATTACCACCGAGCGATACAACGAGTACCCGATGGTCATTAAAGGATACGGCGCGGGCGCCAACGTTACCGCCGCCGGCGTTTTTTCCGATATAATTTCCATTGCGAATATCAGGTAACGGGTGAAGCGATTTCCGAATCGCTTTAAAATCACATAATAAAATTTAAGCGATTAAGAAATCGCTTCTCTCAATATGAAATTTCTCATCATCCTCGGCGACGGCATGGCCGACGAACCCATCTCCCGCCTCGGCAACAAAACCCCTTTGCAAGCCGCGCACACTCCATACATGGACTTGCTCGCACGGAAAGGACGAAGCGGTATGCTCGATACAATTCCCCTCGGCATGCACCCCGGAAGCGAGATTGCCAACCTGTCGGTACTGGGTTATGATGTTCCCCGCGTTTACGAAGGGCGCGGCGTGCTGGAAGCGGCAAGCATAGGGGTTGACGTTCTTCCCGGTGAAATGGCCATGCGCTGCAACCTGGTTTCTATCGACGGCGATTGGCTGAAAAACCATTCCGCCGGACACATTTCCACGCCCGAAGCCACCGAGCTGATGCTGTTTCTGCAACAAAAATTAGGCGACGATGTTTTCAGTTTCTTTCCCGGCGTTTCGTACCGGAATCTGCTGAAAATGAAGAATGGAAATAAGAATATCGATTGCACGCCGCCCCACGACATCCCCGAAAAGCCGTTTCGCCCGCACCTTATCCGTCCGAAAGACAATTCCGCAACAAAAACTGCCGATGCGCTTAACGCGCTGATTTTTAAATCGCAGGAAATTCTGAAAGATCACCCCGTAAACAAAAAACGTTTAGCCGAGGGAAAAGATCCGGCAAACAGCATTTGGCCGTGGTCGCCCGGCTATCGTCCCGATATGAAACCGCTCATCGAAATGTTTCCGGTACGCGGCGGCGCGGTTATTTCGGCGGTCGATTTAATTCGCGGAATAGGCGTGTATGCCGGGTTGGAGGTTATCCACGTTGAAGGCGCCACCGGCCTTTACGACACCAACTACGAAGGAAAAGCCCGCGCCGCCCTCGATGCCCTGCGCGAAAAAGATTTCGTTTTTCTGCACATCGAAGCCAGCGACGAAGCCGGGCACGAAGGCGATGCAGATCTGAAAATAAAAACCATTGAGTACCTCGATGCGCGCATCGTGAAACCCATTTTCGAAGAAACCTCAACCTGGCACGCTCCCGTAACAATTGCCGTTTTGCCCGATCATCCAACGCCGTGCGCCATTCGTACACACACGCGCGATCCGATTCCATTTCTTATCTACCGCAACGGAATTGAACCCGACAGCGTGCAGGTGTACGATGAATTTGCCGCACGTGCAGGTTTTTATGGTTTGTTGAAAGGAGATGAATTTATGAAGAATTTATTCGCCCCTCTCTAAATCTCTCCCCACAAGGGAGAGACTTGTGAACAGGAACCGATTCAAAATTTACCAAGAAACAAGGAATATGTATAATAACAATATAAATCATAACTCGCAGTCCGCACTCCCCTCTCTTGTGGAGAGGGGCAAGGGGAGAGGCTTTTACAGCACCAACCACTCCGCCCCTCCCGCCTCCCTGCAACAAGCAGTTGTAAAAGGCCTCGCGCCCGACAGAGGATTGTATATGCCGGAGAAGATTACACAACTTGACCCGCAATTCTTCGATCAAATCGGTCAGTTTGGATTGATTGAGATAGCCCAAAAAGTCGCCCGCAATTTTTTCGGCGAAGACATTCCGCAGGAAAAACTGGACGAAATTGTTGCCGATACGCTCAATTTCGATATTCCGCTCGTGCAGGTGGAAGACGGCATCTACGTGCTGGAACTTTTCCACGGCCCCACGTTTGCGTTCAAAGACGTTGGCGCACGGTTTATGGCGCGCATGTTGTCGTATTTCGTGCAAGAGCAGGAACAAAACGATGTGAAAGTGCTCGTTGCCACTTCGGGAGACACCGGAAGCGCCGTTGCCAACGGTTTTCTGGGAGTAAAAGGGATTCGGGTTTTTGTGTTGTATCCCTCGGGAAAAGTGAGCGATATTCAGGAAGCGCAATTCACCACGTTGGGACAAAACATTGTCGCGCTCGAAATCGACGGAACGTTCGACGATTGTCAGGCGTTGGTAAAAGCCGCTTTCTCAGACGATGAGCTAAACGCGCAAATGAACCTTACATCGGCCAACTCCATCAACGTGGCGCGGTTTCTTCCGCAATCGTTTTACTATTTTTACGCTTATGCTCAACTGGCAAAACAACACTTAGCCGGCAACGTAGTCATTTCCGTTCCGAGCGGAAATTTAGGAAACCTCACTGCCGGGCTTTTCGCCAAGCGGATGGGATTGCCCGTGAAACGATTCATCGCCGCCAACAACCGCAACGATGTGTTTCGTGAATACCTCGCATCGGGCAACTACACACCCCGCGCCTCTGTGCAAACCGTAGCCAACGCCATGGACGTGGGCGCGCCCAGCAATTTCGACCGCATTCTCGCTCTCTACAAGCATTCACATCACTCTATCGCACAAGACATTTCCGCCTATCGCTATACCGACCAAGAAATTAAATGGGCCATCAAACAGGTGTACGAAAAATCAAACTATCTTCTCGATCCGCACGGTGCGTGCGCTTATATGGCATTGAAAGAAAGTAAAACTTCCGATGAAACAGGCATTTTCCTTGCCACGGCGCATCCCGCCAAATTCAAAGAAACGGTAGAGGAGTGCATTGGGAAACCCATCGAAATTCCTGCCGGGTTAGCGGCCTTTATGCAACGTGAAAAACAATCGTTTCCCGTATCAAACAACTTCTTTCAGTTCAAAAAAGCCTTAATCAACTTGTCTTAAGTTTTATTTTGGATAATTTTGAGTGTCGGTAAGCCTAAATTGATTAGTTTTGCGCCTAAAATCGGTAGAGAATTCGGGATTTCGTTGATGAAGCAACTCATAGCTGTCTTATATCTTTTAATCGCAACCACGCTTTTTCCTCAACTTTCTTTTTCACAAACAAGAACGCTGAGCAATGACTCGTTGCGTCAACAAAACGATACCATTGCCGCAGACTCCATATCGGTACAAGAGAAACTGGAGGCTCCCGTGTTTTACAACGCCAAAGACTCCATGGTGTTCACCAAAGGAAATTTGGGATACCTGTATGGCGATGCCGACGTTAAATACGGCGATTTGGCCATTAAGGGAGAGCACATAACCATGAATTTAGACAGCAGCGTTATCTCCTCCACCTTTGGCCTCGATTCTGTGGGAAAAGAGTTTGGTTATCCTGTTTTCACGCAAGGCGGCACGGAATACGAGATGAAAAGAGTCCGATACAATTTCGATTCCGGCAAAGCTTTTATTTCCAACGTCATAACTCAGCAAGGCGAGGGCCACATAGTGGCGAATACGGCTAAAAAGAACGCCGACAACTCGTTCTACATGGTCAATGCGAAATATACCACGTGCGATTTGCACGACCATCCGCACTTTTTTCTGAATTTATCCAAAGCAAAAGTCCGTCCCGGAAAAGATGTGGTAACCGGCCCCGCGTGGCTTGTGGTGGCCGATGTTCCGTTGTTCCCGATTGTTTTGCCGTTCGCCTTTTTCCCGTTTACCGATACCTATTCGTCGGGGATAATCATGCCCTCCTACGGCGATGAAATGGAACGCGGCTTCTACCTGCAGAACGGCGGATACTACTTTGCCATAAACGATTACGTGGATTTGGCGCTCACGGGAGAAATCTATACCAAAGGTACGTGGGGATTGAGCGCGCGATCGAATTACCGGAAACGATACAAGTTCTCCGGCAACGTTAACGCAAGCTACCTGAACACCGTTGTAGGCGACAAAGCCTTGAAGGATATTCCCGGACAATATTCCGAATCGAAAGATTTCAGGATAAACTGGACACACGCGCAAGATCCCAAGGCCAACATGTTCCGCACGTTTTCCGCGAGCGTGAATTTTTCCACCAGCCGCGCCAACCTCCACGACATACAGCGGCTCTACTCGCGCGAGGCGTCAAACAACACCAAAAGTTCCAGCGTGAACATCACGCAGCGTTTCCCCGATTCGCCGTGGAGCCTGTCGGCATCCATGAACATCAACCAGGTATCGCGCGATTCCACCATTTCGGCCACCCTGCCCAACGTTTCCATCACCATGAACCGCATTTATCCGTTTAAACGCAAGGTAATGGTAGGCGCGGAAAGATGGTACGAAAAAATTTCCATGAGCTATTCGGGAGAGTTCCGCAATTCCATTTCTACCAAAGAAAACCGTTTTTTTCAATCAAACCTCGTAAGAGACTGGCAAAACGGCATGCGCCACAGCATTCCCGTAAGCGCCACTTTTTCGCTGTTCGACGTAATTCAGATTTCACCGTCGATAAACTACACCGAGCGATGGTACACCGGCGGAATAAAAGAAGCCTGGGATCCTGTAGCCCGCAGAAACGTAACGGTTGACACCATTCACGGTTTCAAACGAATATACGACTACGGCGCATCGTTGAGCGCGAATACGAAACTATACGGCATGTACGTTCCGTGGAAAATGTTCGGAGACAAAATCCAGGCCATCCGCCACGTGTTTACGCCCAGCATCAGCCTGAGCTACAGGCCCGATTTCGGCGATCCGAGATACGGATTTTACGAAAAATACACCTACCGCAATGAGTTTGGCGACGAAGTGGAATATTCTTACTCGCCCTACTCGCGCATGATGTTCGGAACCGCTCCCACCGGACAAAGCGGAAGCATTGGGTTCGACTTCAAAAACAACCTCGAGATGAAAGTGAAGAGCGAAAGCGATACCACCGGATTCAAAAAAATAAGCCTGATAGATGATTTGGGCGTTAATTTCAGTTATAACATGATGGCCGACTCCATGAAGTGGAGCATGATAAACACCAACGTGCGGTTGAAGTTGTCGAAATCCTACACGCTGAGTTTAAACGCCACGTGGGATCCGTACATGTACGAACTGGACAAAAACGACAGGCCGGTGGCCGTGGACAAACTCCGCATCTTTAATGGCAAAGGATTCGGGAAGTTGCAAAGCACGGGAACATCGTTTTCGTACTCGCTCAATCAGGATACTTTTAAAAAATTATTCGGCAGGGGCGATGACGATGATACGGGAAGCCCCGGCGAAGACGAAGCGGCCAACAATAATCTTCCCGACGACGGCACCATCGGGCGAAATCCGCACGAGGAAGGCCCCCGGCAAAGTGTTTTTGATACAGGCAGCCAATCTATGGGCGAGTTTGACGACGATGGATACCTGAAAAATCAAATTCAATGGAACCTCTCGTTCAACTACTCCGTACGATACGGATACGATATGCAGAATTTCGACCGCGAACGGATGGACTATCGCGGAATGCTTACGCACAGCTTAGGATTGAGCGGATCCATACAACCCACCAAAAACTGGAATTTCACGTTCAATACCGATTATAATTTCGATTTGAAAAAAGTTACCAGCATCAACTGCTCGCTCACGCGAAACCTGCACTGCTGGAGCATGTCGGCCAGCTTTATCCCGATAGGGCCGTATAAATCGTACAATTTCACCATCCGCGCCAACGCCTCCATGCTGCAAGACCTGAAATACGACCAGCGCTCATCGCCCT
Organism: Bacteroidia bacterium; assembly: GCA_030539475.1. Taxonomy (GTDB): domain Bacteria; phylum Bacteroidota; class Bacteroidia; order Bacteroidales; family Dysgonomonadaceae; genus Petrimonas. Next base: position 8,700 of record JAUNRY010000042.1, read on the forward strand.
ATGACAGGGGAATGGATTGGTATTAACGGGGGATGCGAATTTCATTGGGTGATGCGAATTCCAGTTCGCATTACTTTACTGCGATTTGGAAATCGCAGCTCCCGGTTATCCCCACAATTTCTTCATTAATTCCCGCATTTTTGCTTCCGGCGGATTGTTTTGAGCGTCCCAAAACCGCGTGTTTTTCAATTCGTTGGGCAAGTACTCTTGTTTCACGAAATTGTTTTCGTAATCGTGTGAATATTTGTAGTTGGCGCCGTAGCCAATTTCTTTCATCAGCGAAGTGGGCGCGTTGCGCAAATGCAGCGGAACGGGCAAGTTGCCGGTTTCGTTTACTTTGGCAAGGGCGTTGTCTATGGCCAGATACGCCGAATTGCTTTTGGGCGATGTGGCCAAATAAATAGTGGTTTGCGCTAACACTATTCGCCCTTCGGGCCATCCTATTTTTTGCAGCGTATCGAAACAAGCGTTTGCCAGCAACAACGCGTTGGGATTTGCCAGCCCGATATCTTCCGCCGCCGAAATCACCAGCCGCCGGGCAATAAATTTAGGGTCTTCGCCGCCGGCAACCATGCGCGCCAGCCAATAAACCGCCGCATCGGGGTCGCTGCCGCGAATGGATTTTATAAACGCCGAGATGATATCGTAGTGCATTTCACCGTCTTTGTCGTAGGCTGCCGGATTTTCCTGCAAGCGTTCCGTTACGCCTTTGTCCGTTACAACTATTTTATCGCCGGTTTCTTCCGCTGCCACAACCAGTTCCAGAATATTCAGCAGCTTTCGGGCATCGCCTCCCGAAAAACGGAAAAGAGCATCGGTTTCTTTTATTTCGATATCTTTTTCTTTCAGTATCGCGTCTTCAGTCAGTGCCCGATTCATCAAAACCTGCAAATCGCTCACGTCCATCGACTTCAACACATACACCTGGCATCGCGACAGCAACGGGCGAATGACTTCGAACGACGGATTTTCGGTAGTAGCGCCAATGAGCGTAATGGTTCCTGTTTCCACCGCGCTCAACAGCGAATCTTGTTGCGATTTGCTGAAACGGTGAATTTCATCGATGAACAAAATGGGGGCGGCAGCTTCAAAAAAACGGCCGCTTTTTGCTTTCTCAATCACCTCGCGCACATCTTTCACTCCCGAATTTATGGCGCTTAACTTGTAAAACGGCGCTTGCAGCGTGTTGGCAATAATGTTGGCCAGCGTGGTTTTTCCCACGCCGGGCGGCCCCCAGAAAATAATGGAAGGAATGCGTCCCGAATCAATCATCCGGCGCAAAACGGCTCCTTTACCCACCAAATGTTTTTGGCCGATGTACTCATCCAGGTTCCGCGGGCGCAACCGTTCTGCTAAGGGTGTACTCATAGAAAAATTATTTTGTTGCACAAAGATACGAAAAAATGTATCTTTGCGCGGGAAAATCAATCAGGCATGCAACTTCTTACCATTTTCGGAAATCTGGAGCAACTCAATACGGTTCAACTCAATTTCAACCAGAACTCGTTGAACATGATGAATATCGCCATCGCGTTCATTATGTTTGGCGTGGCGTTGGGTATCAGGCCCAAGCATTTCAAAGCCATTGTCAGGAATCCTAAGCCGGCCGTGGTTGGCATTATTTCTCAATATATGCTGCTTCCGGCGTTGACTTACCTGCTGGTTCTCGCCATAAAACCGAGCGTGCCGGTTGCCTTGGGGATGATATTGGTGGCGTCGTGCCCGGGCGGAAACGTATCGAATATGATATCGGCTTTGTCGAAATCCAATGTCGCGCTCTCCGTGAGCCTTACGGCAAGCACAACGGTAATGAGTTTGTTTATGACGCCGCTCAATTTCGCGTTTTGGGGCGCACTTTACGCGAGCCAATCGCCGTTGCTGGTGCCGATTAGCATTGACGCGCTCGAAATGTTTCGCACCGTTTTTATCATTTTGGGGATTCCCGTAATTCTGGGGATGTTGGTGGGGATGAAATTCCCTGTTTTTGTAAAAAAAGTGGAGAAATACGTTCAAATTGCTTCCATACTGTTTTTTATCGCTTTTTTAGCGGGCGCGCTTGCCGGAAATTTCAACCTGTTTCTCAAATACATTCACCTGGTTTTCCTGATTGTTCTGCTGCACAACGGAATCTCTTTTTTGGGCGGATATATATTCCCGAAACTTCTAAAGATAAATGAGTTGAACTGCCGCACCATTTCCATTGAAACGGGAATTCAAAATTCGGGATTGGGATTGGCGCTGATTTTCAACCCGCGTGTTTTCCCACCCGAACTGGAACTCGGCGGAATGGCGTTTATTGCCGCCTGGTGGGGAATTTGGCACATTGTGTCCGGCTTGACGCTGGCGTTTTATTGGCGAAAAAGAGTGATATAGTATTTAGTTTGGAGTGAACTTCATAAAATGTTAAACCTAATTTTTAAAAACTTATTTTATGGATTATTGGTTCAGTTCTAATTCTTTAAACAAACCGTAAATTGTCACACCTTTGTGCCAATAGCCAAAAGCCAAATGCTAACAATATGAATTACGAATACAGCAAAGGATACGAAATTGTCCGTTTTTTCGAACGGATTACGCTTAACCTGCACTACAGAAAAATAGTGTACAAGGGAACCGAAAACATAAACGAAGATAATCCCATTATTTTCGCGTCCAATCACCGCAATGCCGTAATCGACCCGTTTGTGCTGCTGAACGCCTGCAAAAAACAACCTGTTTTTCTGGCTCGCGCCGATGTATTCAAAAAACCGGCGATTGCCCGCTTGATGACCTGGTTTCACATTATGCCCGTGTATCGTATGCGCGACGGAGCTGAAAACTTGGCGAACAACAACGACTCGTTCCAACTGAGCGGCGAGTTGCTGAAGAAAAGAATTCCCATGGCGCTTTATCCCGAAGGCCGCCACAATCCGAAAATGTCGCTGTTGCCGGTTCAGAAAGCCATTTCGCGCATTGTCCTGCCGATTGAAGCGGGCGAAAATTTCGCGCTGGGCGTCGAAGTTATTCCCGTGGGCGTGTATTATCCCGATATTTTCGGGTTTCTTTCCGATGCTTACGTAACTTTCGGCAAACCCATAAAAGTGGCGGATTACCGGAAACAATTCGAAGAAAATCCCAACCTGGCAGCCAATTATTTGCGGCGGGATTTGGAAAGCCAAATGAAAGAACTCATTGTAAACATTTGTAACAATGCGTTTTACGATGAATACAGTTGGGCTATTGATTGGAACGCGTATCGATTGGCGAAAGAAAAATATGCAGGTGAGAAAGCCGATTACCTGTGGGCTTCACAGGAAGTTGTGCGCCAGTTAGACGAATTATTCCACAACAACCGGGCTTCTTTCGATGCAAAAATGGATGATTTTCGCGAGGCAAACCGCGTACTGAAAGAACACGGATTCACGTCGAAAGACAACATCGAAAAACCTTCTTCAACCACCTCTCTTATTTTGCAGTTGTTGTTTTTGATTGTATCGTTTCCCTTTGCTGTTTTCGGTTTCTTAAACGGAATTTTTCCGATTCTTGGTTACAAAAAACTGCTCTCGCTTTTTAAAGACAATCAGTTTATTCCCACCGTGCGTGTGGTGTCGGGTATGTTTATCGTGCCTATTTTCACGGTTATACAGTCGCTGGTTGTTGCGTTTGTTTTTGGCTGGGAATGGGCGGCAGCCTATTTTATCCTTATGCCCGCCGCGTTTTATTTTGCCTGCTGGTGGCGCAAATGGGCAAAATCGCTTGTACGGAAATGGCGGGTGAACAGGTTCGCGAAGAAATTTCCGGG
>JAUNRY010000043.1 GCA_030539475.1 Bacteroidia bacterium
TCCCGGCGGTTGGGGAGAATGGAACGGGGAATGAAAAAACCTCAGGCAATTGACTGAGGTTTTTCGTTTTTATGGGCGAGTTGGAACTCGCGCCACCCGGTAATTAATTTCTGAAATACACGTGGTCGTCAATAGAATCAATGACAATCGCTCTGGATTTATCCACTCTTCCCGATAAAATATCTTTCGATAACTGGTTGAGCACTTTGCGTTGAATAACCCGCTTTACGGGACGTGCGCCAAACTCGGGGTCGTATCCGGCTTCCGATATGCTTTTTACGGCTTCGTCGGTATATTCCAGTACAATACCGTTTTCTGCCAGCATTTTCCGCACATTATTCAGCTGAATGCGGACGATTTCCGCGATTTCATCCTGTTTAAGCGGAGCAAACATAATTATATCGTCAATACGGTTCAGAAATTCGGGACGAATAGTCTGTTTGAGCATATTCATCACCAAGGCTTTGGTGTTTTCTACAATTTCTTCGCGATTCCGGTCGGTAATCTTTTCGAAATTCTCACGAATTACGTTCGATCCCATATTCGACGTCATAATGATAATTGTATTTTTAAAGTTCACCACCCTACCCTTGTTGTCGGTCAACCGTCCGTCGTCAAGCACCTGCAACAGGATGTTGAAAACATCGGGATGCGCTTTTTCGATTTCGTCGAACAGTACCACGGAATACGGTTTTCGGCGAATAGCCTCGGTGAGTTGCCCGCCTTCATCATAGCCTACGTATCCGGGAGGCGCCCCGATTAAGCGCGTAGCGCTGAATTTCTCCTGATACTCGCTCATATCGATGCGGGTCATCATATTTTCATCGTCGAACAGATAATCTGCCAACGCTTTTGCCAGTTCGGTTTTACCCACACCGGTGGTTCCCAGAAAGATAAACGAACCCACGGGACGTTTCGGGTCGCTCAACCCGGCACGGTTGCGGCGCACCGCATCGGCAACGGCAGCGATGGCTTCTTCCTGTCCCACCACGCGCTTGTGCAGTTCTTCTTCCAGGTGAAGCAGTTTCTCGCGCTCGCTTTGCAGCATTTTGCTCACGGGAATACCCGTCCAGCGCGAAACCACATCGGCAATGTCTTCCGAATCCACTTCTTCCTTAATCATTGCTTTTCCGCCCTGCGTTTCGTGCAACTGATTTTTGAGTTCCTCAATTTCGGCTTCTTTCTCCTTGATTTTCCCGTAACGCAATTCGGCTACTTTTCCGTAATCGCCTTCGCGTTCAGCTTTTTCGGCCTGAAATTTGGCGTCTTCAATATCGATTTTATTTTGCTGAATCTGGTTGATAAGCTCCTTTTCCGATTGCCAGCGCGCTTTCAGCACATTCTCGTCTTCGCGCAGGTTTTCGATTTGCTTGGACAGAATTTCTTCTTTCGGCTTGTCGTTTTCGCGGCGAATGGCTTCGCGTTCAATCTCCAATTGCTTGATGCGGCGCATAATCTCGTCCAGTTCTTCGGGAACGGAGTTCACTTCCATACGCAGTTTGGCAGCGGCTTCGTCCATCAGGTCGATAGCTTTGTCGGGCAAAAACCGGTCGGTAATATAGCGGTGCGAGAGTTGCACGGCGGCAATTATGGCCTCGTCTTTGATGCGCACCTTGTGGTGATTTTCGTACTTTTCTTTCAGGCCGCGCAGGATGGAAATAGAATCCGATTCGCTGGGCTCATTCACCATAACCGTTTGGAAACGACGTTCCAATGCCTTGTCCTTCTCAAAATATTTCTGATATTCATCCAACGTGGTAGCGCCGATGGAACGCAACTCCCCGCGCGCCAGCGCCGGTTTCAGAATGTTGGCGGCATCCATTGCGCCCTCGCTTTTTCCGGCGCCCACCAGCGTGTGGATTTCATCGATAAAAAGGATGATTTCGCCTTCCGATTTCACCACTTCGTTCACTACCGATTTCAATCGCTCTTCAAACTCGCCTTTGTACTTAGCCCCGGCAATGAGCGCACCCATATCGAGGGAATAAATCTCTTTGCTTTTGAGGTTTTCGGGCACGTCGCCGCGAACAATGCGGTGTGCAATTCCTTCGGCGATAGCCGTTTTTCCGGTTCCCGGCTCGCCGATGAGGATGGGATTATTTTTGGTGCGTCGGCTCAGAATTTGAAGCACACGGCGGATTTCCTCATCTCGCCCGATTACGGGGTCGAGCTTTCCGTTGCGTGCTCTTTCGTTCAGGTTCACGGCGTATTTGCTCAGCGACTGATACGTATCTTCTGCCGATTGGCTGGTTACTTTTTCGCCTTTGCGAAGTTCGTTAATAGCCGTTTGAAGCGTATTCTGCGAAATTCCGGCGTTCTTCATCAACTGCGAAGCAGCGTTTTTTTCGCTGATAATGGCCAGCAGCAGATGTTCGAGCGACACAAACTGGTCGCCCATTTTGCCGGCGAAATCGGTGGCTTTGGTGAAAACGGCATTCGTTTCGCGGCTCAGCATCGGCTCTCCGCCCGATACGCGGGGATAGGATTCAATTTCCTTATCCACCACTGTTTCGAGGTTGCGAACGTTCACTCCCAACTTCTGAAACAGAAAATTGGTTACGTTTTCTCCCACCAACATCACGCCTTTCAATACGTGGGCAGGTTCAATCATTTGCTGATTGCTTGCCCGCGCCAATTCAATGGCTTTTTGCACGGCTTCCTGTGCTTTAATTGTAAAATTGTTGAAGTTCATATAATTGTTTTTTAAAATTGTCAGACATCCGAGCCAAAACTCTTGGTTCTTGCATCTTGGCTCTTGGTTCTTAAAATACAAAATTCTTGCCAAAGAGCCTTTTATGACTATTTGACAGGATGTTTTTAATAAAACAAAGGCGAGCAAGAAAAGGTTGATTTCAATTCATGATTGTCTTTCTTGTTTACCCCTACGTGGGTTTGAGATGCTCAAAAGAAAGCTCAGAAATAACAAAAAGCAGCCGAAAAAATCAATTCCCGACTGCTCTTGAACACATGAAGTTATTTATTGCAAAACAGAGTTTATATAGAATCCGTCAGCATAGCCGTTTTGCTTAAATTGCCGTTTCTGAGGATATATTCTTCGCCGTAATCCCAGTCGAGGGGCTTGGAAGAGCGTTGAATTTTTCTTTTCCTGCTTGGCGAAGATCGATAATAAACCCGATTATAATCATCCAGCCGGCTATCAATTTCAATTTTCTTGCCCGAGGGCACGGCAATCTCCACAATCATTCCCTGCAAACGGAAGCCTTGCGAAATAGGTGCCGAAAAAAATTCGGGCAAAAGCAACAGCGAATCTTGTTGCTGAAAAGAATACACAAATTGCTTGGTGTTTGCTCCGGCAACTTTTAAATCTTTTTCCGAACTTGAAGAAACGGTTCTTATACGGAACAAAGAGTCTTGACTTTGAACCACTTGTATTTCTATGCTCGAGAACAACAGCGAATCTTCGTTGATGGTGTAAAATGGAAAATTCTTGTCGTTCCAGGATGTTCTCGGCCCGAAACCGGCGGAAAAGCTGTAATAATCGGAAGGATACGGCTGCATATCTACGTACAATTTATCGCCGGAAAACGGCGCGAGAGTTTGTAGTTTTTCGCCGGAACTTTCCACTTGAAACTTTTCAACGATTTTAAACCCAACCATGACGGATAAAAAAACTCCTGCGGTCCATAAAATAGACGCTACAATACCGATAACGGGGCGTGATTTGGCTTTTACAGACCGACGCACAATCCAAACTATAACAGACAGTAGAGGGACAACCACCAAGAGCGCCACCGACAGCCACATCAACGTATTTTCATATCCCGGATTGAAGAACAGAGATTTCAGCGGAACCAGTTTGGCGCCTGCCACAAGAAGCGCGAGCAGCATCCCCGTCATGGCGATTGCAAAAATTCCGGCAAAGGCAAAAAATATGATTTTGAATAAGACAACAATGGCGTTCAAGCAGCCTGAACGTCCGGATTTTACCGTTGTGTTCGAAGCAACCTTTGCGGGAGTATTCCGCGGAAATTCGGGCGGCATGGAGTTCGCGGCAACCTGTCGCGATTCATCATCGGCGGCGGAAGGTACCACATACGATTTCAGGTAAGCCTCGCCGCTCTCAGCTTTGTTTTTTACACTTGCCACGTTATCGCTTACCGTCTCGCGGATGGATTTTATGTACTCTTCTTCGCCCATCATTTCGAGTTTTTGCTTCACCGTATTCGCCCTTGGGATAATTATCCAAAGAACGGCATAAACAACAAGCACACTGATGTTTATGTTCCAGTTAAAATCCCAGTCGTCGAAAAGCCTGTTCCAGGGAAAGAAAGGCATGGAAATCATTCCCATCAAATTCAGCAACAACGGAGCGGCAAACAGCAAACGCGGTATCCACGTGTCAATCTTGAAATAGGCGGCAATTCCGCCGCAAACGCCGCCCAGAAACCGGTCGTTGGGGTTTCGGTACAGACGTTTTGTTACGTTGGTTTCGAGCGTTTTTGGTTTTAAAACAATCCACAAAACCAGATATACCCAGAACAACACGCTGAAAAGCAATACAAATATCAGGCGTATCCACACGGGGTCTGTTTTAAAATAATGCGCCAGGCCGCTGCAAACACCGGCAATGATTTTATCGTTTTGGTTGCGATAAAGTGATTTTTGTTCCTCACCTACAACAGATTCGGTTTTTAGCTGCTCCGAATCCGCAGTTTTCTCGCCGTAGGCGTAATCGAAATCCTGATAATCCGCATCGAAATCTTCGGGACGGCCGATGCTCGAGATGATGGATTGAACGTCTTGGTCGGTGATGCAATTGATGCCCAGTTTCAGGCGGTTTCCAAACAATTCGGCAATGCGGTTTTCTATGTCGTTCACAATTTCATCGCCGCCTTCTTCGCGCGAAAAATACTTTTTCAAACTGCCTATGTATTGCTTCAGAAGTTCATACGCCGTCTCTTCGATAGCAATAACTTGTCCTTGAAAATTAATATTGATTACTTTTTTCATTGTTCAATGTTGTTGTTGGGTTGGTTTTCTTCTTCGTTATTGCCTTTAATTACGGCATTTACTCCTGTTGACAGTTCCGTCCAAGTCGATTCCAAAAGCCGATAAAACTGCTCGCCTTTTTCCGTGAGCTTAAAATATTTTCGCGGTGGGCCCGACAAGCTCTCGACCCAGCGGTACGACAGTATTTCGGCATTTTTTAACCGATTGAGCAGTGGATACAACGTTCCTTCGAGAAGTTGCAGGCCTGCACTTTTCATTTCGTCGATTATATCGCCCGGATAAGCTTCGTTGCGCCGTATAATCGCCAAAATGCAGTACTCCAGCACTCCTTTCCTCATTTGACTTTGGGTGTTTTCTATATTCATTCTGTTCAATGTAATTGATTGATGGCACAAAAATATATTAAACAAAGTAATATGCAATACAAAGTACTAATCAATTTCTTTATTTTAACTTTATTTAGGATTGAATTGATAGCTTGAAAGATGAACGACTGATTGTTTCACGTTCTTTATATAAGTGTGCCAACAGGTTTTGGTAAAAATGAAGTATATTTGCGCATTAATGATACACCAACAAACAATGATATATCGCGGTTTATTTGTAATTTTCTTCACGTTTCTAATCTCTCTCGCTTTTTCACAGCAATATACAAGCCCCGTAAACATTCCTGTCGCTTTGAGCGGAAATTTCGGTGAATTACGCAGCAATCATTTCCATTCGGGAATCGATTACAAAACGCAACAGGTTGAAAACAAACCCATAATCGCTATCGAAGACGGATACGTTTCCCGAATAAACGTTTCGCCCGGCGGATACGGATTGGCGCTTTATGTGGAACATCCTGCAACGGGACATACCAGTGTTTACGGCCACCTGAACAGCTTTTCGAAACAGATTGCAGATTATGTGAAAGAGCAACAATACGCGCGTGAAAGTTACCGCGTGGAACTTTATCCGGGCGAAGGTACGTTGCCGGTAAAAAAAGGCGAACAAATTGCGCTGAGCGGAAACACAGGAAGTTCGGGCGGGCCGCATTTGCATTTCGAAATTCGCGATTCGCGCACACAAGACCCGCTCGACCCAATGAAATTTCTCGGCCGCACAATGACCGATACCCGACCTCCCGATATCCGCGGCGTAGCCTTTTATCCGCTTCAGGGCAAAGGTGTTGTGAACGGGAACAGCAATCCCCTGCGATTAAATGTATCGAAAAATAAATCGGGTGTGCCGTTGGCGTTAAGCCAACCGGTTAATGCTTGGGGAAAAATAGGAATTGGTGTGAAAGCATACGACCGAATGAATGGCCAAGCCAATATTTACGGGGTGAAGCACATTCGCTTGTTTGTGGATGAGAACCGGGTTTACAGCAGTTCCGTAGAACGGTTTTCGTTTGCCGGCACGCGCATGTTGAACTCGTTTACCGATTTTGAAGACTGGCGTTTGCGGCGTTCATTCTTTATGAAATCGTTTGTAGAGCCGGGAAATTCGCTGCCGTTTTACGATGCTGTGAACAACGGGGTTATCGACATCAACGAGGAGCGAAATTATCGCTTCCGATACGAACTGGAAGACCATCACGGCAATACGCTCACCTACTCTTTCGTGGTGCGCGGACAGCCACAACCCATCGCGCAAGCGGCAGCGTGCGATAATTTCATGTCGTGGAAACTGAATAATTCATATGTGGACATGGATTTTATGCTGGATATTCCGTCGGGAAACCTTTACGACAGCTTTTGCTACACGCACCGCAAAACCAGCTCATCGGCTTATCATTCCGATACATATCAGGTGAACGATTCGCCTGTGCCTCTGCACAACAACGCCACCCTGTGGATAAAACTAAGCGCGGATACATTGCAAAACAAGCGACAATACGGCATCGTGGAAGTGTCGCGAAGCGGCAGCGACAGCTGGATTGGCGGGAAATACAGGAATGGCGGGCTTGAAACTTCCATTCGGGAATTGGGAAGGACGTATGCAATAGATACCGACACCGTTCCGCCTGTTATTACGCCGCAGAATCCGGCAAACTGGGCCGGAAACCGCCGAATAAGGATCCGCTTGACGGACAATAAAAGCGGAATTGCTAACTTTCGCGGAACCATTAACGGACAATTTGTTTTGTTTGCCCACGATATGAAATCCTCTATTTACACCTACGTCTTCGACGATTCCCGGCTGGAAAAAGGAAAAACGCAGGAACTTGTTTTCACGGCTGAGGATGGTGCGGGAAACACATCTGAGTATAGGTATATGTTTGAGTATTGATAATCGCTATCAACGAAGATGCGATTTGGAAATCGCATCACCCGCACTACAAAAGCCCCAGCGTTTCCTGTGCCAGTCGTATCTCGCGCTCGCTTCCGGTGTGCTTTCCTTCCACGTCCGATATTTTAACACATTCGTGCCATTGTTCTTTGGCAGTCATCTTGCAGCGAAACAATTTCATCACGATATTCATTCCCTTGATGCTGTTTCCAACGTCGTTGGTGAGGTTTGTACCAATGCCGAAAGTTGCGCCGATGCGGCCGTCGCAATAATTTTTTATATGGATGGCTTTCTCCACGTTCAGGCTGTCGGAAAAAACAATGTATTTCAGTTGCGGGTTTATGCGCAGTTCTTCGTAACGGCGGATGGCTTTGTCGGTAAAAACAAGCGCATCGCCGCTATCATGCCGGAGGCTGGTGAAAAGCGCCGCGTGTTTCTTGCTGAAGTTGCGCAGAAAAACATCGGTGGTGTAAGTATCGGTAAGCACGGTTCCCAAATCGCCGTCGTACACGTTGATCCAGTTTTCCATAGACATGTAGTTGGCCATTTTGTAACCGTAAATGGAGCCGTGAAACTGCACCCATTCGTGCGGATGCGTACCCGATACGTTGAGGTTGTGCTTATATGCCAGATAAACGTTGCTTGTGCCGAAAAGCGAATCGCCGGCATGCTGTTTAAGCAGTTCCGTAACCCGGTCTTCCACGTCGAAACTAAACCGCCGGCGCATGCCGAAAAGCGAGAACGTGATGTTGTTTTCTTTTAGCGTTAATGCTTTTTCGATGGCCGATTTTTCCATGTATTCCGTGTCGGGATGTTGTCCGGTTTCGCGGAAATAGAGTTCCGAAACGGTAGCCAAAATAGGCGTTTCCCACAGCGTAACCCTGTATAACAAGCCCGTGGCACGGATTTTCAACTTGCTGTTTTCCATAGAAACCTGCACCTCCGAGGGATCAAACCGAAATCCTTTCAGAAAATCGATATAAATGGGCGGCAGATACGGCATTTTCTTTCGCACGAAATCTTCTTCGCCTTTGGTCAGGCTCAATTCCGACATCTTTTCCAACTCCTGGCGCACCAATGCATCAAACCCATCGGGATAATCGCCGTTGCTCCTGTCCACAAATTCAAATTCGCCCATGGCGCGAGGAAAAAGTTTGCTGTACGCGTAACCGGTGGTGAATTTATACAAATCCGTATCGAGAATACTTCTTATAATTGACATTTTCTTGCGTTTTTAAGGTAAAACGTTTGGAAGGGAAATCGGTTCATTCTGTTCAATATCATTTATTCCCCGAGGTTGGCGTTGCCTGTCGCGTTTTTAGTATATCCAATCGGAAATCTTTCCTACAAAACTTCGTTTTTGAGAAACAATTTTCCCGTTTCCTTGTTTTTAAAAAAAATACGAACTCGCAAAAGGCAGAGTCCCATACGGCCATAATGAAAAAAATAAAAACTAATCGCATGAAACTATCCATTCAGTTTTTTCGGCAAGCCGGGAATTTAACCCAATTGCTCGACCAGATTAAACCCGCGATAGCTACGAACGGTTCGCCCAATGAGATTTTGCAGCAAACAACACGCAATAATGTTCTTGCAACCATTGACGATATCAAAGAGCAAAGCGAGATTGTGAAAGGCCTTATTGAAAAGGGGCAGATTAAAATTGTTCCGGCCTATTATGATTTAGAAACAGGCGTGGTGGATTTTTTTGAGAATTAATCGCTCAACGCCTCAATGGAAAACATGCTGCATTGTCAAGATAACAAACCAAATACGTCCGTTGAGTTTTTCGATACTTCTTCGGACATATACAACGAAATCCGTCCCGCCTACAACGAGGAAGTTTATACCGCCATTTCGGAATTTTTAAAACCCGGCAAAACTTACAAAATACTGGAAATTGGTGCCGGGAACGGCATTGCCACAGAGAGGATTTACGATTTATGGAAACCGGAACTCACGCTGTTGGAACCGGGTAAAAACCTGAGCCGGCTGTTGATCGAAAAATTCGGAAGTGAACCGAATATAGAAATCATCAACGACTGTTTCGAAAGCGCCGAACTTAAAGAAGAGTATTTCCACGCTGTTGTTTCGGCAACATCTTTCCATTGGTTAAACAACGAAACAAAATACACCAAATCGCACAAACTTCTGAAAGAAAATGGCTTACTGATTGTGTTTTGGAACAATTATGGGATAGATAACCCGGATTTAAGCGCGGAAATTCAGCAAATATATACAGCAAATACCGGAAAAAAATTAGCGAAAAGTATCGGGGAGATTCAGTCCGAAAAAATTGATAACCGGAAGAATGAAATCATAAACAGCGGATTGTTTGAGTTGTTAACCCACCGAATATTTACAACGGAAATACGCTTCGCCGGCGCGGAATACATAAAATTGCTGAAAACTTTTCCCGATCATGCGGCTTTCCCCGACGCTTTTTTCACAGAAATGGCAACTGTTTTTGAAAAGTCCAACAACACAGTAACGGTGAAAATTACCCTGAACCTTAATGTGGCGCGTAGAAAATCAATCTGGCGTTGAAATTCTTTGAGAAATTTAGACACGAGGAATAAATCGCGTCCCTACCTTCTCCTCACCTCGTTTTCGTAGGTATCTATCCACTGCTGCACCGACACTTTTTGTGCCAGCTGCCCGATTAATTCGTAAGGAATATCGTCGATTTTCTTGAACCGGATGCACCCTTTTCCCATATCCGGTTTGGTTTTGCAATGCTTGGGATATTCTGCCTGAAACCAATCCTGCAGCCCGGGAACAACACCAACAGCCATGTGGTACAACGCGATATGATTTTTTTGCGAAGCAAGGTTCATCAGCGGTAGCGGCACTTTTGGCTTCACGGCATAGCCGTCGGGATAAATGGAAAAGGGAATGACGTAGCCGATCATTCCGTAACTGATTTCTTCCATGTAGCCATCGGGCAAATTTTCTTTCAGTACCCGACGGAGTTTCTCGATGGCTTCCCTGCGTTCGGGAGCGAGTTGCTGCACGTATGCATCGGGCGTTTCCGGTTTTGATGTCATAATCCGTTTTTTATGTTTGTTCTGCTCGTTCTTTTGGCGTAAAGATACATTTTTTTCTCCAATTTATCATTTGAACAAAAAATCATTTGCATTGTTTAAAAGTCTGTTTTTCAGAACGCGCGAATGAAACGATTTCTCAACATCCTCATCAATATGGCCGTAGCCAATACTTCCACATTTTTTCTGTGGAGCGCATTGTCGTTTTGGCTCTACCTGGAAACCCAATCGGTTCTCATACTTTCCATTCTCAGCGGAACGTTCATGACGCTTGTAACCCTGTCGGGAATGTTTTTCGGCACCATTGTTGATAAACACCGCAAGAAGAAAGTGATGGCCGTTTCATCGGTGGTGGCGATTGCTTTTTTGTTGCTCGCGGGTTCTGTTTTTTTGATTTTCGAACAACAGGACATTGCCGATATGTCGTCGCCCGCGTTCTGGATTTTTTCGCTTTCCATACTATTGAGCGCGCTGGTTAGCAACCTTCGGGCGATAGCGCTTTCAACCACCGTTTCCATTCTGGTTCCGAAAGCCGGTTACGCCCGCGCCAACGGCATGGTGGGAATGGTTCAGGGCTTCGGGATGATTGCCAATACCGTTTTCAGCGGATTGGTGATAGGCCGGCTGGGGCTTGAGTGGGCCATGTATATAACGCTTGTTGTATCGGGGTTGGCGTTGGTTCATCTCTTTTTTGTGCCGATACCCGAAGAGCACCTGCACCACGATCCTGAAGTGCGGAACAAGCAAATAGATTTCAGGGGCGCCCTGAAAGCCATTCGTTCCGTTCCCGGATTAATGGCGTTGATATTTTTCACCACGTTCAACAACTTTATCGGCGGAATCATTATGGTGCTGCTCGACCCCTACGGATTAGAAATGTTTTCGGTGGAAATGTGGGGCATTGTCCTCGGCAGTACCGGAACCGGATTCATTTTCGGCGGAATGGCCATCAGCCGGAAAGGATTGGGCAAAAAGCCGCTGCGCACGATGCTTTACGGATACGTAATCGCGAGCCTTATCTGCCTGCTCTTCACCGTGCGCGAATGGGCGTGGCTGTTTTTGGCAGGAATTTTCTTGTACATGTTTTTTGTACCTTTCATCGAAGCGGCCGAGCAAACCATTATTCAAACCGTTGTGCCGAAAATCAAGCAAGGCCGCGTTTTCGGGTTTGCCCAAACCGTGGAATCGGCGGCAACGCCCATATCCAGTTACCTGATTGGCCCCGTAGCGCAATTCTCCATCATCCCCTTCATGGAAAGCGATGCCGGAAAACAAACCTTCGGCTGGTTGCTGGGCGAAGGGAGCGCGCGCGGCATAGCCCTCACGTTTGTTTTGGCCGGAGTTTTCATGCTCGCTCTGTCGTTGATGGCTTTCCGCACAAAAGCTTACCGGCGGCTCTCGGAATCGTTTGGTAATTCCAACTAATCTTTCGGGAATATACCTGCCTGCATCTACGAAAAGAAAATCAACATTTTGTTTTACCGGAAGTTTTCGTTTTATTTGTAATTTGTTTCAGAAATTTACAAACACATGAAAAAAAGTTTTTCTCTCCTCATTTATATGCTGTTTTTGGCAATAGTTGCATCGCACGCGCAAATAGGCGTGGATGCCACCAACACGTATCTTATCACCAAAAAAGACGGCAAACCGTTCTTCTGGCTGGGCGATACTGCCTGGGAACTTTTTCACCGGCTTAACCGCGAGGAAGCCATTCACTATTTGAACACCCGCCAAAAGCAGCAATTCAATGTAATTATGGCGGTTGCATTGGCCGAACTCGATGGGCTGCGCCAACCCAACCTGTACGGCGATGTGCCGTTTAAAAACCTCGAAACGCGGGAATGGGCGGTAACTCCGGGCAACAACCCCAACAACGCCGATGAATACGATTACTGGGACCACGTGGACTTCGTTATTGAGGAAGCCGCCAAACGCAACATGTACATTGGGCTATTGCCCACGTGGGGCGACAAAGTGGCCTATAACTGGGGCGAAGGGCCGATGATTTTCAACAACAACCCCGATGGCGCTTACGCCTACGCGAAAAAACTGGCAGAACGATACAAAGGCCGGTGGAACATTATCTGGATTTTGGGCGGCGACCGCGCTGCAACTTACGAACGTGAAGGGCGCA
>JAUNRY010000309.1 GCA_030539475.1 Bacteroidia bacterium
ACAAATTAATACAAGGAAAGGAACTTATCATACACAATTGAATATTAAAAGTTTTATATTCAATTCTTCATTCTCTCATCAACCCGCCAAAATTTTTACAACTTTGGCGGGTTATATTTTACTTTCTACCCAATCCGCCCCCATCCATACCTATTTCCGCCCAGCCTTTTCAGCTCCTGCTTTAGCACCAAATGTTCCGGTTGCAAAAGTTTTGGATCATTAGAAATAATGCCTTCGGCAATTTCGCGGGCGCGAAAAAGGATGGCGTTGTCACGAACCAGATCGGCGATTTTCAGGCTAAACGGGATACCGCTTTGCTGCGTGCCTTCCAAATCGCCGGGGCCGCGAAGTTTCAGGTCGGCTTCGGCGATAACGAAACCGTCGTTGCTTTTGGTCATAATTTCCATACGCTTACGCGTGTCGGCAGAAAGTTCGTAGGGGGTGATTAGCACGCAATACGATTGGTCGGCGCCGCGCCCTACCCTGCCCCGCAACTGGTGCAACTGCGACAATCCGAACCGTTGCGCACTCTCGATGACCATCACAGAAGCATTAGGCACATTCACGCCTACTTCGATAACGGTTGTAGAAACCATAATTTGCGCCTTGTTGGCGACAAATTGCTGCATCACCGCCTCTTTTTCGGCAGGTTTCATGCGGCCGTGCATCTTCACGACAGAAAATTCGGGGAACACCTCTTTTATGTGAACAAAGCCGTCTTCCAGATTTTTCAGATCCATCTTTTCGCTTTCCTCGATAAGCGGATACACGATATACGCTTGCCGCCCGGATTGAATCTGCTCCCGGATAAACCGGTACAACGCTCCGCGCTTTTTATCGAACCGATGTAGCGTTTGCACAGGTTTCCGTCCCGGAGGCAACTCATCAATCACAGAAACATCCAAGTCACCATACACCGTCATCGCCAACGTGCGGGGGATGGGCGTAGCGGTCATCACCAGCACATGTGGCGGATGCTCGTTTTTTGTCCAAAGCTTCGCGCGTTGTGCCACACCAAACCGATGTTGTTCGTCGATAACCACAAACCCCAGGTTTTTGAACTGCACCACATCCTCAATCAACGCATGCGTACCGATTAGGATGTGAATATTGCCCGATAACAATCCGGCATGAATTTCCTCGCGCTCTTTTTTCTTTGTAGAGCCCGTGAGCAGCGCTACATTCACATTCATATCCGAAAGCAACTTACTGAACGTCTCGAAATGTTGCGACGCCAAAATCTCGGTGGGCGCCATCAGGCACGACTGAAACCCGTTGTCCATCGCAATCAACATGCACATAATTGCCACGAGCGTTTTTCCGCTTCCCACATCGCCTTGCAGCAGGCGGTTCATTTGTTTGCCCGATGCGGTATCTTTACGAATTTCCCTTATTACCCGTTTTTGCGCATTGGTGAGTTCAAACGGCAAGTGTTTTTCGTAAAATAAATTCAGGTACTTCCCCACCCTTTCGAAGAAAAAGCCGTTGAGTTTGGCTTTTCTGTCGGCGGCATACCGAACGATATTGAGCTGAATATAAAACAGTTCCTCGAATTTCAACCGAAACTCGGCATCGCGAAGCAAAACGGGTTCTTTGGGAAAATGAATGTTTTCAATGGCATCGTGAAACGAAATAAGATTGGCAGATTTTATCACATCGGCAGAAAGCGTTTCGGGCAACCGTTCTTTTATCATCCCAAAAGCGTTTTCGATAATTTTCTGAACGGCTTTGGAGTTCAGGTAATTATTTTTCATTTTCTCCGTGGTGTTGTACATCGCCATCAATCCGTCGGGACGATCGGCTTCATTCATATACGGATCGATGTCGGGATGAGCCACATTCCAGCGGTTGTTAAACATCGTGGGTTTCCCGAAAACAATATATTCCTGATTGGTTTTGTATTTATCTTCGATGAACCGGATTCCCTGAAACCACACCAAATCGATAAAACCAGTTCCATCGGTAAAATGCGCTACAAGCCGCTTTTTTCGTCCTTCGCCGAAGGTTTCGAACGCCGTTATTTTCCCTTTCAGCTGAATATACAGCATGGAGTTATCAATCTCGTGCACGTAATACATCCGGCTCCGGTCGATATACCGATAGGGATAATAACGCAGCAAGTCGCCCAACGTGAAAATATCGATTTCCTTGTTGAGAACCTCAGCGCGTTTGGGGCCAACGCCGGGAACGAATTGTATTTCGGTTTGAAGAATCAT
>JAUNRY010000044.1:0-3553 GCA_030539475.1 Bacteroidia bacterium
GACCAAGTTGATTATGAGTATATTTATTCGAGTACAGAAGAAGGTATCGGTACTGTTAGGGGGCTGGAAGCCGTGGAACAGGAATTCCGTATCTACGTTCGTGACAGGTTTGATAATTTCTCTGACACACTTTCTTTCACGGCTACACCTTGGGTGGAAGAAAAAATAGATAAAGCCAGATTTCGGACAGTAACACCTCTTCCCGGTGATGCAACTCTTCCTTGGCCTGTTCAAAATATTTGGGATAATCAATATTATTCGGTCGATGACGGCTTCTTGCATGGCAATGCCGCAAACGGTGGTGGTATCGGACGTTTTGCTACTTTCGATTTTGGGCAAAAAGTAAAAATCAGTCGTTACGTCTATTTCCAACGCTGGCATGATAATTTTTTGTATGCACACAACAATATGAAAGAGTGGGTACTGTATGGAAGTAATGAGCTAACCCCCGCGATGTATGCAAAAAGCGACGTTGCTGCTGACGTGTTGGGAGAAAGAGGTGCAGAATATGATGAATGGGTGGCCGACCAGACAGAAGGTTGGACGTTGATAAGTGCTGCAAGAAATTATCTTCCTTCAGGCAGAGATATGGCCGGGAACTTAACGCAAGAAGACAAAGAGTATATGTATGATGGCGATGAACACGAAGTGGCTTTAGAGGTGCCGAGCTTCCGTTATATTCGTATTTTGTTTGTGTCTAACTGGTCAGGAGGTGTAATACCGCAAATAGCAGAATTAGACTTTTATGGGCAAGTTGATAATTAAGATAAATTTAAAAAGACAATGATTATGAATACAAAATATAAAATATTATTCTTAAGTATCTTTGTTTCGGTTTTCTATATAGGTTGTGATGATATGAACAGCATTCATCAGGAATACCTTGATATGCCCGAAGTAAATTATATTGGTATGCCCACAGACATTGAAGCATACCCCGGATACGAACGTGTGAAAATTACGTGGAAAATTAATGAAGACCCGAAAATTGCGACTACGCGTATATATTGGAATAACAGGCAAGATTCTGTAATACACAATATCACACGTAATGATACAATCGAAACTGCAATTATTGATAATCTACCGGGGGGAAGTTATAACTTTGAATTGGTTCAATATAGCCAGGATGGAAAGAATAAATCGCTGAAAGGTGAAGTATCGTCCCGGACTTTTGGAACGGATTATATTAATCAGCTTTCGCCGCAACCTCTCACAATAAATACCCAATTTTCAGGGGATATAATATTGACATGGAGTAGTGTGGAGGGAGGTCTTGGAACAAGTTTTACATATACTGCAAAAGATGGAACTTCAAAAACTGTTGAAGTTGAACCGGACCAAACAAGTACCGTGCTTACAGATGCAGACCCAGAAGGAGACTATTCTTATGCGACAAGATTTCTGCCGGAAGAGAACGCAATTGATGAGGTTCAAACAAATCCTGTTACCGGAACATTTCAAGTGCCGGATTCTTTCATCATAACGAAGTCTGATTGGGATAATACTTATAAAACATTATTTAATCAATTACCCCGAAATACTTGGACAGCTACTGCTTCAACTGAAGAAAGAGGGGGAGAGGGGCCGGTAAATGGTTATGTAAGAACTATATTAGACGGTGATTTTGGCACATTTTGGCATTCTCAATGGAGTGTTGCGCCACCGCCTTTACCACACACAATTGTGGTTGACGCGCAAGAGGCGGTTACTTTCTCTGCCATAGAACTTGCTCGCCGGAGAAATAATAGGGATACCGGAATTTGCGTTTTAAGTATGAGCAACGACAACACTACTTGGACAACTATAGGAACGCTTGTTTACGGCACCGATGTAAACCAAAACAGTCAGGTTTTTGCTTATCCGCAGGGTGTTTCTAAAACTGCCAGGTACTTTAAAATTGAAATTACAGAAGTAAATAATACCGGTCGTCATGCGAGTATATCGGAATTTATTCTCTTTAATTTGAAATAAAGATTTATTCATTTTTCATTCACTTCTCAGAAATCCATCATTTATGAATTTAATTCATTTTGATGGATTTCTTTTTCTATTCTTATATTTTTTTCTGGGTTCGGAACGATGCGATACGCCAGGCACAGGCAACGGAACCGATGTTTCCGATAGACAACCGTTTACATCTGATTTTAAGAATATTTTATCGTACAATCGACTGAACTTGTTGCTATGAAGTATTATCCAATTTAAACTTTAAACTTCAAACTATTTATGCCTCTCCTTCAACACCTGCTCAATGTCTTGCAGTTTCAGGTCTTTTGTTTTCAGCAGGATAAGAAGATGGTATAGCAGGTCGGCGGCTTCGTTTTTAAATAGATCGGTATTGTCGTCCTTAGATTCAATAACGAGCTCCACGGCTTCTTCGCCTACTTTTTGCGCTACTTTGTTCACGCCGCTGTTAAAAAGCCGGCTTGTGTAGGAGCTTTCGGTGTTTTCGGAAATGCGCTGCTCGATAACTTTTTCCAGCTCGTAGAGGAAGCCTTTGGGTGTTTCTTCGGCAAAACACGATGTGGCTCCGGTGTGGCAGGTTGGCCCTTGCGGAATGGCTTTTATCAGCAGCGTATCGTTGTCGCAATCTTCCAGAATATCGCTCACAATCAGGTAATTTCCCGATGTTTCTCCTTTTGTCCATAACCGGTTTTTGCTTCGACTGAAAAATGTAACCCTGCCTTCGGCGCGGGTTTTGGCGAGCGCTTCATCGTTCATGAAGCCCAGCATAAGCACTTGCAAGGTGTTGGTGTGTTGGATGATAACCGGAACCAGGCCGGAAGATTTTTCAAAATTTATTTTCATATTTTATTGAGATTATAAGAACCAAGAATCAAGAGCCAAGACATTTTCTCATCCTTAATTCTAATTTCTGATTTCTAATTTCTTACCGGAATATCTTTCTCGTTCAAAAACCGTTTCAATTCAGGAATAGGTATTTCTCCAAAATGGAAAATACTGGCTGCCAGTGCCGCACTCACTTTTGTTTGCTGAAATACATCGGAAAAATGCTGCTTGGAACCCGCTCCTCCTGAGGCTATTACCGGAATATTTACGGCGTCGGCAACCGCGGCGGTGATATCGAGCGCGAAACCGTTTTTTGTGCCGTCGTTGTTCATCGAAGTAAGCAGGATTTCACCGGCTCCAAGCCGTTCGCCTTCCCTGGCCCAATCAATGGCCCGAAGCGGGGTAGGGGTTCTGCCGCCGTGGATGTACACCATCCATTCGTCGTTGTCGAGGTTGGTATCGATGGCCAAAACCACACATTGGCTGCCGAACTCCGCCGCGATTTCCGAAATAATTTTCGGATGATTTACCGCCGCCGTATTGATGCTCACTTTATCGGCTCCGGCGTTAATAATGGCTCGCGCGTCTTCCACGGAGTTTATGCCGCCGCCCACGGTAAACGGAATATTTATCTCTTTGGCAATGCGCTGTACCAATTCTGTCAGCGTTTTCCGTTTTTCCACCGTGGCGGTTATATCCAGAAACACCAGTTCGTCGGCGCCTTCCTGAACGTATCGCTTGGCAAGTTCCACAGCGTCTC
>JAUNRY010000044.1:3563-12286 GCA_030539475.1 Bacteroidia bacterium
CCCACAAAATTAACGCCTTTTACGGTGCGTCCGTCTTTGATGTCGAGGCAGGGGATTATTCTTTTTTTTAGCATATAGTTTGTAGTTCTGAGTTTACAGTTTTCAGTTTTCAGTTTTATCGCAAAGCGTCAGTCCGCCTAAGGCGTTATCAATTAAGGAACGCAGTTCCATTAATTTTATATGTCCTTCGTAAATTGCTTTGCCGATAATGGCGCCTTCGCAGCCAATCCGCTTTAGTTCCATTAAATCGTTTATCGATGAAACGCCGCCGCTGGCAATAAGTTTTACGTTTGTTCGGTGCAGGATTTCGGCATATAGGTCGTTGGATGTTCCTTGGAGCATTCCGTCTTTTGAAATATCGGTGCAAACGACGTATTCAACGCCTTTTTGTTCGTAACCGGCTATAAAATCCACCACATCCAGTTGCGATTGTTGTTGCCAGCCGTGTGTGGCGATTTTCCGGTTGTGGCTGTCGGCTCCCAAAATAATTTTGTCGGCTCCGTAAGTCGCTAACCAGCGTAAAAATGTTTCCGGTTGCTGCGCGGCAATACTTCCGCCGGTGATTTGCGCCGCTCCGTTTTCGAAGGCGATGCGTATATCTTCATCGGTTTTAATGCCGCCGCCAAAATCGACAATGAGTGAAGTTTTGGTTGATATTTCTTTTAAAATGACATGATTTACAATGTGTTTTGATTTCGCTCCGTCCAAATCAACCAGATGCAAATAACGGATTCCGTTGGCTTCAAATTCCTTGGCAACTTCCAGCGGATTTTCGTTGTATATTTTTTGCGTGCTGTAATCGCCTTTGGTCAGGCGTACACACTTTCCATCGATGATGTCTATGGCGGGGATTATTCTCATAAATTTTGTCGTTATTCGGTTGTAATCCGCACTGCGTTATTTATTGCTATCGAATATCTATCTATATCTTATCCGTCAGCCCGGTAATCGGTCAGAAAGATTGTAGAAAATTCTTCAACATCCGTTCGCCCACACCGGCCGATTTTTCGGGATGAAACTGCGTGGCGAAGAAATTATCGCGTTGCATGGCCGCGCTGAACGGTAAAATATAATCGCACCGGGCGATGGTTTGTTCACAGATTTCGGCGAAATAGCTGTGCACGAAATACACCGTGTCGTCGTTGCTGAACCCATCGAAAAGCGGCGTTCCGGTGTTTTGTAAATTATTCCAGCCGATGTGCGGAACAATGTCCGTTGGCGGAAATTTCTTAACCGAAGCATCAAAAATTCCCAAACAATCGGTATTTCCTTCTTCGGAATGCCGGCACATCAATTGTAATCCCAGGCAGATTCCCAAAACGGGTTGGCGAAGCGATTTTATTACCGCATCCAGGTTCCGTTCTTTCAAATATTCCATGGCCGAAGATGCTTCGCCCACACCGGGGAAAATCACTTTTTCGGCGCTACGGATTTCCGCTTCGTTATCGGTTATTGTGCACGCGTATCCCAATCGTTCCACCGCGTTTTTTACCGATGCTATGTTGCCTGCGTTGTATTTGATGATAGCAATCATTTTTTTGCTGTTAGTTGTTAGCTGTTGGCTTTTCGTTGAATTGGTTATTCTTTCACAAATAAAAAGCTGTTTTCCAAATAATTATCAATCTGTAATTATTAATTATTAATTTTTTATATCACGCCTTTCGTACTGGGAATCCCCATGTTTTCGCCCCGTTTCACCGCCATTTTTATCGACTTGGCGAATGCTTTGAAAATGGCTTCAATTTTGTGGTGTTCGTTATCGCCTTCGACCTTGATGTTGAGGTTGCATTTGGCGTTATCGGAGAAGGATTTAAAGAAGTGCAAGAACATTTCGGTGGGCACTTCTCCGATTTTTTCGCGCTTGAAATCCACGTCCCACACCAGCCACGGCCGACCACCGAAATCGATGGCGACTTGCGCCAGGCAATCGTCCATCGGCAACAGAAAGCCGTAACGCTCAATGCCTTTTTTCTTTCCAAGTGCCTGAACGAAAGCTTCGCCGAGGGCGATGGCGGTATCTTCAACCGTATGGTGCTCATCGATGTGCAAATCGCCGTTTACCTGAATGCGTAAATCGATGTTTCCGTGACGGGAAATTTGTTCCAGCATGTGGTCTAAAAATCCCAATCCGGTGGAAATGTTGCTCTTACCCGTTCCGTCGAGGTTTATTTCTACGAAAATATCGGTTTCCGAAGTTTTACGCCGCACGCTTCCTTTTCTTGGCCGCGATTTCAGGAACGCGTAAATTTCCGCCCAACTCGATGTGCATAAAATGGCGTCTTCCGCTTTGCCCGTATTCAAATAAATGGCTTTGCATCCCATGTTTTTAGCAAGCTGGACATCGGTTTTCCGGTCGCCGATTACGTAGGAGTTTTCCAAGTCGTAATTGCCTTTCATGTAATGCGTGAGCATGGCTGTGCCGGGTTTTCGGGTGGGAAGGTTTTCGTGTTCGAAGGAGCGGTCGATAAGGATTTCGCTGAATGTTACATCTTCGTTTTCAAACGCTTTTAATACGGTGTTGTGCGCCGGCCAAAATGTTTCTTCGGGGAATGAAGCGGTTCCCAAACCGTCTTGATTGGTTACCATAACCAGCTCATATTCCAGCTCTTTCGCAATGCGAGACAGGTATTGAAACACTTGCGGATAAAACTCCAGTTTTTCCAGGCTATCTATCTGAAAATCGGAAGCCGGTTCAATAATTAAGGTTCCGTCTCTATCTATAAATAATACCTTTTTCATAAGCTAATTCTTTTTAGTTCAGCAACTAAGGTGCGATTCTCGTTGAACGTTCCTACGGTTATGCGGATGCAGTTTTCAATTTGCGAATGCCGGTTTCGGGTAATTATCTTTTTGTTAACCAGCTGATTGTAAATGGAGTCAGCATCCGAAACCTGTACCAGCAGAAAATTGGCGTCGGAAGGAAAAATTTTCTTTACGATGGGAAGTTTTTCCAGTTCTTCAATCAAAAACTCTTTCTCATTCATAATTTTACTTACCCTGTCGGATTCTTCGTGTTTCAACGAAAGAGCATCCAAAGCCGCTTTTTGATTGAGTTTGCTTACGTTATACGGCGGTTTTACTTTATCGAGAAGCGCAATAATTTCCTTCTGTGCATACGCTATGCCCACGCGCGCGCCCGCCAGCGCCCACGCTTTGCTGAATGTTTGCATGACAATGAGGTTCGGGTATTTATGAATTTTGGGCACATACGTGCGGTCGGCCCGAAAATCGATGTACGCTTCATCCAAGGCAACAATTCCGTTGAAGTTGTCCAGCAGCGTTTTTACGTTTTTGAGCCGATTGCCTGTCGGATTGTTCGGAGAACATATAAAAATGATTTTGATGGATGAATCGGTGTGAATTTTTTCCAAAACGGAATCTATATCCAGCTGAAAATCATCGAGAAGCGGCACGCGTACGATATTGATATCGTTAATGTTTGCCGATACCTCGTACATTCCGTAAGTTGGGGGACAAATCAATACGCTATCTTTGCCCGGATTGGCGAAAATCCTGTAAATCAAATCAATTATTTCGTCGCTGCCGTTTCCGATAAAAATTGTATCTGCAGGAACGCCTTTCATTTCCGATAAAGCTATTTTCAGCTCTTTTTGGTGTGGATCGGGATAGCGGTTGAGCGTTCCGTATGGATTTTCGTTGGCATCGAGAAATATGCCTTCGCTGCCCGAAAATTCATCGCGTGCGCTTGAATACGGTTTTAAGTTCCGGATGTTTGGCCTGACGAGTGCTTGTAAATTAAATTGTTTCATTTGGGTGAAGCGAGTTCCAGCTCGCTATATTTGTTTTTAGTATAATATTTTAAAGCGACTTGAAAGCCGCTTCTCCCAATCGGAGTGTCATCGCGTTTTTATGTGCGAAAAGTTCTTCGGCTTCCGCCATGGTTTCTACGGCTGGGCCGATACTCGATACTCCTTCTTCCGATAACTGCTGGAACGTGATTTTCTTCACGAAACTATCCAGCGAAACACCGCTGTACGCTTTCGCGTAGCCGCTTGTGGGTAGTGTGTGGTTGGTTCCGCTGGCATAATCGCCTGCGCTTTCGCAACTGTAATTCCCCAGAAAAACCGAACCGGCACTGATCACTTCGCGGCTGCGCAATACAGGATTTTCCACCGCCAGAATCAAGTGTTCGGGAGCGTAAACGTTGCTGAACCGGATGCACGTTTCTATGTCTTTAAACAGAATGGCGCGGCTGTTTTTCAGCGCTTTTTCCGCGATTTCCTTTCTCGGCAAGTTGGGCAGTTGAATGTTGAGTTCTTTGTTTACTTCTTTGATTACCTGCTTGTTATCCGATAGAAGAATTACCTCGCTGTCCGGCCCGTGTTCCGCTTGCGATAGCAAATCGGCGGCCACGAACGCCGGACGGCAGGTTTCATCGGCAATAACGAGCACTTCGCTGGGGCCGGCGGGCATATCGATGGCTGTGCCGTAATATTGAGCGGCGTGTTTGGCCGTCATCACGTATTGATTGCCCGGCCCGAATATTTTTTCCACCTTGGGAACGCTTTTTGTGCCGAAAGTCATGGCTCCGATAGCCTGAATTCCGCCGATGGCGAATACGTTGGTTACTCCCACCAGTTGTGCCGTGTAAAGGATGGCCGGATGAATGTTGCCGGCATTATCGGGTGGCGTGCAAAGTACAATTTCTTTGCATCCGGCTATTTTTGCCGGAATTGCCAGCATCAACACCGTTGAAAAGAGTGGGGCGGTGCCGCCCGGAACGTAAATTCCCACGTTTTCAATCGGCCGCGATTCGCGCCAGCAAACCACACCGGGCGATGTTTCCACTTTCACGGTTTCTTCTTTCTGAGAAAGGTGGAATTTCTCAATATTGTTTTTGGCAATGTCGATGGCTTGTTTCAATTCTTCAGAAACTTGTTGCGATGCGGCTTCAACCGTTTCGTTAGAAACCAAGAAACTATCTGCCGCGAAACCATCGAATTGGCGGGCGTATTTCAACACGGCTTTGTCGCCTTTCTTGCTGATGTCGTAAAACACTTTGTTTACTAAATCCATCAGCTTGGCTTGTTTTATTGCCGTTCGTTCCGCCAGCTTTTGCCATTTGCTTTCGGATGGGTTGTTTATTATCTTCATGTTGCGGGTTACAGAGATGCGGGGCAATGTGTCAATTTTTTAATATGCCAATGTGCCAATAATATTCAAATCCTATATCTTAAAATAATTATGCATTATACATTCTGCATTGTTTAAAGAATCATTTTCTCAATATTCATCACCAAAATTCCTTGCGCTTCCACGTCTTTCAGCGCGTCAATAACGTCCCAAAACTGGTCTTCCTGCACAACGGAGTGTACGCTGCTCCAGCCTTCTTCGGCAAGCGGTAGAACGCTGGGCGATTTCATTCCCGGAAGAATGGAACAGATTTTCGGAATGGATTTGTTGGGCGCGTTCATCACGATGTATTTGCTGCCGATGCCGCGTTTGTATGCCCGGATGCGGAAGAGAAGCCGGTCGAGCAATTGTTGTTTTGTTTCGTTGATGTTTTTATTGGCAATAAGCACCGCTTCGCTTTTTATGATGGCTTCCACTTCTTTCAAACCATTCATTAGAAGAGTGCTTCCGGTGCTTACAATGTCGAAAATGCCGTCGGCCAGGCCAATTCCCGTGGCAATTTCCACGCTTCCGCCCAGTTCTTCAATTTTCACATCGATGCCTTTTACGCCGAAATATTTTTTCAGAATTTTCGGATAGCTGGTGGCGATGCGTTTGCCGTTGAAATAATCCAAGTCGGTATAAACTTCGTCTTTGGGAATGGCGAGCGAGAGGCGGCAATTTCCGAATCCCAGTTTTTCTATTTCATCCACATCTTTCTCCTTTTCCCACACTTCGTTTTCGCCCAGGATACCGATGTCTGCCACACCGTTTTCCACGTATTGCGGAATATCGTCGTCGCGCAGGAATAGGATTTCCATGGGGAAGTTTTTGGCTTCTGTTTTCAGTTTGCGGTTGCCGTTTGATATTTTTATGCCGCATTCGCTCAATAATTGAAGCGATTTTTCACTCAGCCTGCCGCTTTTTTGAATAGCGATTTTTAATTTATCCATTTTTTAATATTTCTGGCCACAAAGACACCAGGGAGCAACGTTGCACGAAGTCTTGGTGTTTCTTAGAGTTCTTAGTGCCTTTGTGGCGAATAACTGAATTAAAAAACCCGCCTGATTTTTTCAGACGGGTCTATAAATATGTTACTTCGCTAACGCGCACATCTATTTCAGCTCGCCTGATTGCAAGTGTGAAAATGATGATGATGTAGCGAATTTACTTTCATTTTATTTGTTTTTTGATGCGGCAAAGATACAATAATATTTTTTAATTGTGCAAATAGTGGGAAAAAATATCGATTAATCTTTGGCAACATTCGAAACGTTGAGAAAGTTTGCTTCCTAAAAATCCCAAAAAACCACACAAAAACGACATCAATATATCTGTGCGTGGCAAATTTTTATGTAAGTTTGCACCCGATGAAAGAAAAACTGTTCATACTTCTCTTTTTCTGTGTGTGTACCACGCTTGCATTTTCGCAGGCGCGCGTTATTTTGCCCGATTCCACACAAATTACTTCCGATCCGGATTCGGTGGATTTGTTGCCACGCCAGCTTGCGCAACAAGAGCCGGTGCATGACCATGATCATGACCACGACCACGACCACGATGTCCCTTTCGATACCGTTAACCTGGTTCTGCCTGCGGCAACGGTTTGGCATGTGCATCCCAGGAGCGGCGACCGCATTATTATGCCGATGGACACACTGAAACACAATTTCCAGCAAACTACGGTTCCCGAAGGATACTCGGTGGGCGGCGGTTATTTAGGCCCGATTGGTTCTCCGTTTATATCGAAAATATTTTCCGAAAGAGATGAAGCAGGCCAGTTTCCGTTCTACAAAGCGTACAGGCCGTACAACAAAACACCCGAACAGCAATTGTTTTACAACACCCACGTTCCTTACGCCAAACTCGATTATCAGACAGCGGGAAACCGCCGGTTGCGGGAACAGCGCTTTAAAGCGTTGCTTACCACTAATTTCAACAAACAACTGAATGTGGGACTGGAAGGCGATTTAATCAACGCCAAAGGATTTTACAGCTCGCAGGAAAACAAACACAACCATTGGAGCCTTTTCGGCAATTATGTGAGCGATAGGCTGGAAGCTCATCTTTTCGCATCAACATCCACCATCAGGCAGTTCGAAAACGGCGGTATTACCGATGACCGGTTTATCCGCGAACCGGAATCAGTGGGCGAGCAATTCACATCTACCGACATTCCCGTTAGGTTTGCCAACACGTGGAACAAGGTGGGAACCAAGCAGCTGTTCTTCTCCGGAAAATACAATCTCGGCTACAGCAGCCGGCAGGATTCGCTCGCGCGCGCCGAATTTGTGCCGGTAGCAAGCGTTATTTTCACATCGCGTTACACGGGGCAGGACAGGCGGTTTCTCTCGCACGACACGGCAAACGTAACAATTGACGGACAAACCATGCAGCGCATCGATCAGTTTTACCCCAACCGTTACTACAACACGGCGGTTGATGACAGCGTTACGTTTTCGTCTTTCAAAAACACGTTCGCTTTGTCGCTTCGCGAAGGGTTTCAGCCGTGGGTAAAATTCGGGTTGACGGGATATATTGAACACGAACTTCGCAATTTCTCCATGTTAGACTCCGTTAACGGCGTTATCGACAGGAGCAAACACCGGGAAAGCGCCGTTTTTATTGGCGGGATACTCAATAAACAACAAGGCGAAAATCTTCGATTCAATCTGCAGGCCAACCTGGGGGTATTGGGCGCCAATTTAGGCGAAACAAAGTTGAGCGGAGAAGTGGAAACCGGCTTCAATATTGCCGGAAAACGCACCACGCTTAGCGCAAACGCGTACATTAAAAACATTAAACCAACTTATCTGCAAGAGCATTATCGTTCCAAGTATTTTTGGTGGAACAGAAATTTTGGAGATATTCGCCGGGTTTTTGTTGGCGGCAGGTTGCATATTCCGTTTACCAACACCACGTTGAGTGCCGGAGTGGAAAATGTGCAGAATTATATCTTTTTCGATATGGACAGAAATATTGCTCAACATTCGCCCAACGTGCAGGTGTTAACGGCAAGAGTGGATCAGAATTTGCGGCTGGGAGTTTTCAACTGGGACAATCAGGTGGTTTATCAAACATCGAGCAATCAGGATGTTATTCCGGTTCCCACGCTGAGCGTTTACTCGAACATGTACTTAAAAGCGTTGATTGTGAATGAACTGACGCTTCAGTTTGGTGTCGATGCGC
This sequence comes from Bacteroidia bacterium, assembly GCA_030539475.1. GTDB lineage: Bacteria > Bacteroidota > Bacteroidia > Bacteroidales > Dysgonomonadaceae > Petrimonas. The sequence continues at coordinate 11,886 of JAUNRY010000044.1, forward strand.
ATTATCACACCAATTATTTCGCACCGGGATATGAGCCCGCTTTGCTGCAATTTTACAATCAGAACGAAAAAAAGATCGGAAATTACCCCATTGCAACGGTTTACGCCAACATGCACCTGAAGCAAACCCGGTTTTTTGTGATGTATTACAACGCTGCAGCCATGGTTCTGAAACCGCGCGAGTATTTCTCGCTGCCCAATTATCCGGTAAATCCCACCGTGATAAAATTGGGGCTTTCGGTTGATTTGCATAATTAGCTCTTGGCTTTGTGTAGAAATATTTCGACAAATAATGAACAGTTCCATTCTGATAACTGATAACTCATAACTGACAACTGACAACTGTAAACTGCCAACTGTTTATTTCTCTTGAAAAAAAAAAAACGTCTGTATCTTTATGTT
>JAUNRY010000310.1 GCA_030539475.1 Bacteroidia bacterium
GCGGAGAGAGAGGGATTCGAACCCCCGGAAGCTCGCACTTCAACGGTTTTCAAGACCGCCGCAATCGACCACTCTGCCATCTCTCCAGTGCTTTTCGTGAAAAGCGAGTGCAAAGGTATAATTATTTTCGTTAAGAAAAAAGATAAAATCGAAATTTATTTTGCTCACTGGCTATATCCAACCATGAAAACGGAAAATAAATACTATCTTTGTTGAAATTTTAGAAAATCGAAATGTTATTTACCGAACTTCCGTTGTGCGACGCCCTTTTTGATGGCCTGCAGGCAATGAATTTTAAAGAAACCACACCCATTCAGGAGCAGGCCATACCCGTGATTCTTCAGAAAAAAGATGTTATCGCATGCGCGCAAACGGGAACAGGCAAAACGGCAGCCTTTCTGTTGCCGTTGCTCAACAACCTGCAAACCGAACCTCACGACGGGCACAAGATAAATGCCATTATCATGGCTCCCACACGCGAACTGGCGCAGCAAATTGACCAGCAAATGGAAGGTTTTTCCTATTTCACTTCGTTTTCGTCGGTAGCGGTTTATGGCGGCAACGACGGCGACGCGTGGAACGTTCAAAAACAAGGGCTGATGCGCGGCGCCGATGTGGTAATTGCTACACCGGGCAGATTGCTTTCGCACATAAATATATACAAAATAGATTTTTCGGGCGTGAAATACTTTATCCTGGACGAAGCCGACCGAATGCTCGATATGGGTTTTTACGATGATATAATGAAAATCGAAAAACACCTTCCCAAGAATCGCCAAACCATTATGTTCTCGGCAACCATGCCGCCGAAAATACAGCAGCTGGCAAAAACCATCTTGCGCGAACCCGAAGAAATTACCATCGCCATTGCCCGTCCGCCCGAAACCATACTGCAATCGGCGTACATCTGTTACGAACCCCAGAAAATTGAAATTGTAAAACACCTGTTTTCCGATAAAAAACCCAATAAGGTAATTCTCTTTTCGGGGAAAAAACAAAAAGTAAAGGAAATTGCCAAAACCTTGCGGATGATGGGTTTATCGGCCGATGCCATGCACTCCGACCTGGAGCAGTCGGAACGAAACAGCGTGATGCACGAGTTTCGCAACGAGAGAGTAGATATTCTGGTGGCGACCGATATTGTGGCGCGAGGCATTGATATTGACGACATTTCGCTCATCATCAATTTTGATGTGCCTTACGACGTGGAAGATTACGTGCACCGCATCGGACGTACGGCTCGCGCCGGCGATTCGGGCATGGCCATTACGTTTGTCTCGCCCGAAGAGCAGTATCGCTTTTCAAAAATTGAGAAATTCCTGCAAAAGGATATCTACAAAATACCGGTTCCCAAAGAGTTGGGTGAAGCGCCGGCTTTCGACCCAACCAAAGAAAGATCGGGAAAAGACGGATTCAGAAACAAAAAGGGTAAGCCGAAAGACAAAAGGAAAGAAAGAACGCCCAGGGCATCGGCAGAAAAAGCAACTACCGATAACAGGAAAAAACACTTCCGCAAGAAACCGAAAAACCGGCCTGACAACAATCAAACCGGTTCTTAAATTCGTTTTGCGGGTTTTGGGTTACGAGTTAGGAGCAACTTCAGCTTTCTGTTCCAACTGAATGATATCCATTCCTTTAACAATGGCTTGCTCGTTCATCGGCAACAGTTTATGGTGACGTTCGGGCAACGTCTGCTTCAACCCTTCCATTACGTTTTCCAACTGCACCATGGGCGAAATTCGCAATAATCCGCCCAATACAATCATATTAAACACTTTGGTATTGTTCATCTTCATGGATTCATCCATTGCCTTAATCTTGTAAACATTGATGTCTTTGCGCTTGGCTTTGTGATGTATTCCGTAGTCATCGTAAATAAGCACTCCGCCCGGTTTTACTTTTTCTTCAAACTTATCTAATGAAGGCTGATTCAGCACGATTGCCACATCGTACTGATTTACAACGGGTGAGCTAATGGGCTTGTCGCTGATGATAACGGTAACGTTGGCGGTTCCGCCGCGCTGTTCGGGCCCGTATGCCGGGAACCACGATACTTCTTTGTCTTCCATAATACCGGAAAAGGCAAGAATTTTACCCATCGATAAAACTCCCTGGCCGCCAAATCCTGAAATAACGATTTCTTGTAACATATTCTTTATTAGTTTTGAGTTATAAGTTATGAG
>JAUNRY010000311.1 GCA_030539475.1 Bacteroidia bacterium
CCCTGCGGTCGAAGTGACGAGCCTGCCGATTAGAGAGAGCGAAAGAAGGCGGCGGCAAAGCCGCCGCCTTCTTTTGCCGGTATCTTTTTCAATGCACTGTCATTTCGACCGTAAGGGAGAAATCTATACTCACCGCGTCAGGCGGGTAATCCGCCGGACGCTGTTGTTGCCGCTACTTGTATTTTCCAAACTCGGCATTTATCATATTGCCGGTTTCTATAAACGCTTTGTGAAATTCAAAGCAAGCGTATAAATTCTGCGGCGTGTGCCCTTTTTTGGTGAGGCTCAGGTAATCGTGCAACAACGGGCGATAATCGGGATGCGCGCACTTCTCAATTATTTCTTCGGCACGCGCATACGTTCCTTTGCCGCGCAAATCGGCCACTCCGTGTTCCGAAACAATTATCTTCACCGAGTGTTCGCTGTGGTCTTCGTGCGCTACTTTGGGAACAATGGCGCTTATTTTTCCGTCTTTTGCCGTGGATGGAGTAACGAAAATAGAAATATACGCGCTTCGGGTAAAATCGCCCGAGCCGCCGATACCGTTCATCATCATGTTGCCCATAACGTGCGTGGAGTTGATGTTGCCGAAGATATCGGCTTCAATGGCCGTGTTTATGCCGATAACGCCCAGGCGGCGCACCACTCCCGGATTGTTTGAAATTTCCGACGGGCGGAGTACCAGTTTATTCTTGAAGAAATCCAAATCGCGGTAAAAACGCGCCATGGCCTCGTTGCTCAACGTAAGGGAGCATCCGCTGGCAAACGATATGTTGCCTTTCTGCATCATATCCAACACCGCGTCCTGAATAACTTCGGTATAGACTTCGAAGCGGGGAATGGCTTTGTTTTGTCCCATCGACGCGAGAACGGCGTTGGCTATGTTTCCCACACCCGATTGAATGGGCAGAAAATTGGCGGGGATGTGCCCGCGTTTCAATTCCGAAACGAAAAAGCCGGCCACGTTTTCACCTATTTTCGCCGTTATTTCGTCAACCGGGCTAAAGCCGCTGCCTTCGTTTTCCATACTGGTTTTCACCACGTATATTTTTGAAGGATCAACTTTCACATACTCCAGCCCAACGCGTCCCTGTACTTCAAAAATATTTATCTGACGACGCTTGGGCGGATCCTGCAACTCGTATAAATCGTGTACTCCGCGCATTTTGGCGGGCACTTTATCGTTCAGTTCCACAATAACTATCTTTGCCATACGACAAATGGTGGGCATAATTCCAACACCGCTGGTGGGGACTATTTCGCCCGAATCGGTAATCTCGCAGGCTTCCACAATGGCAACATCCACCCCGCCTAAAAAACCGTAGCGGATTTCCTGCGCCACTTGCGACAAGTGCATGTCGAAATACTGCACCGGCTCATGTTGCACCGCGTTCACGGCGTTGCGCATATCTTTGTTTGTTTGATACGGAGTACGGAATTTTACCGCGTTGGCGCGCGCCAGGCTGCCGTCGATGGCATCGCCCGTGGAGGCGCCGGTAAACATCCCAATTTTAAACGGATTTCCTTTGGCGTGCTCTTCTTCGGCACGTTTGGCAATTTCAGCCGGCACCACTTTGGGGCAGCCCGCATGCGTGAAGCCGCTGAAACCAACATTGTCGTTGTGGTTGACAAGGGCGGCAGCTTCCTTTGCTGTTACATAAGTAAGACTCATAAATTTTTTGTTGATTTATTATTTTGGTTTTTGATAATGTATTGGAAATTGGTAGAGACACACGGCCGTGTGTCTCTACCAACAATTAATATTTTCTCTTCAAAATTTCACTGTAAATTATTGCTTTACGGATTTCGGCTTGCCCGGTTTCGCCCCGCAATTGCTCCAAGATGGGATGCAGCGTTTCTATTCTTTTCATTTCCTGTTGATTTTCGAATAATCCGGAGGAAAAAATAGCGCCCTTCAACGAAGATTCACCCTCGAAATTAGTTACCAAGTCCATGGATGATTGAAATTCCCTTCGTCCGCTGCGAGCCGAACTAAAAGCCGGCCTGGCCGGTTGGTTTTTTCGGTTTGCGGTTTGGGGAGCAGGAGGAGGCGGTTGCGGCTTTTCGCGGTTTTGAAAAACCTCGCGAAACACTTCGCGTAAATCCCCATCCGTTTCGGGATTTAGGGGCGGGGTGCTTTTATCCATCATCTTTTTCTTCTTCTTG